>NZ_MCUF01000024.1:0-278811 GCF_002873615.1 Shewanella sp. 10N.286.51.B7 | reverse complement strand
CTTTCTTTTATTTTATTGTTATATTTTAACGAGTTCTAAGCTTGTTGTAGCCTTTGTTCTATATATTGATCAATGACTGTTTCCAATAAATCTAAAGGCATTGCACCATTTTTCAGCACCGCATCATGAAACTCACGTATATCATATTTATCCTGGAGTTTATCTTGAGCTTTCTGTCGCAGCTCTAGAATTTTCATCATGCCAACTTTGTAAGATGTCGCTTGGCCTGGCATGACAATATAGCGTTCAATTTCTGATATGACATCACGCTCCGCACGGCCAGTATTAGCGCTCATGTATGCTATCGACTCTTCTCGAGTCCAGCGTTTGTGATGCAAGCCAGTATCGACGACAAGGCGAACGGCACGTAATAACTCATCTGTTAAGCGGCCTATGTTATCTGCTGGTGTGTTTTGAAAACCTTGTTCATAAGCTAAACGCTCAGCATATAATGCCCAACCTTCGGAGTAAGCTGTAAAAGGTGCAAATCTGCGCAACAAAGGCATACCTTCAAGTTCCATAGCGATGGATACTTGAAAGTGATGTCCTGGAATGCCCTCATGGTAGGCTAATGTACGCATCGCATATCTAGGTGAGGTCTTTATATCATATAGATTTGCAAAGAAACGCCCTGGGCGACTGCCATCTAATGAGGGGCCTTGATAATAAGCTCCTGGTGCTGTTTTTTCTTTAAACTCAGGTATTCTAACCACTTCCATGCCAGCTTTTGGGCGAATGTTAAAACTGTCATCTAGACCGTCATTAATTTCATCCAGTATGGTTTGGTAGTCGACGAGGATTTGAGCTCTACCTTCATCACTGTCTTCATAATAATATTCTGGTTTATCAGAAAACGTGTTCATTGCTGCAAGGTAGCCATCACTGGTATCAATGCCTTCTTGCTCAAATAAAACTAACATTTCTGCTTGGATACGCGCGACTTCGGTTAAACCCAATTCATGAATATAATCAGGGGTGTAATCTGTTGTAGTAAATAGCTTTAAAGCTAACGCATAGGCTTGCTCGCCTTGAGGTAAATGCCAATATCCATCGTCAGTGCCAGCCTTGGGTTTTAATGCTTCAAAATAATTGATGAATAAATCATAGGCGGGATATATTGAATCTATAATCGCTTGCTCTGTTTGCGCAAGGAGTCTAGCTTTTTCAGAGTCTGATATTTCTTCAGTCGCATCAAATTTTGTTACAAGCGAAGTATAAAGAATATTTTCATTTGCAGGTGTTGCAACAAAACCATGCATTTCATCAAGCACTCGCTGAATCACAAAGCGTGGCGGAATGATATTGCGATCTTCACGCTCTTGAAGTGCTAATAGGTACTGTGAAAATTTGCGGTTTAGTTCACCCATTCTTGAAAGATAGTTTTCGGCATCTTCAACTGTGGCCACTTGATGTGATGACTCCATAAAACTTGGGAAGCCACTTTGAATGCCAAACATTTGATTTGCCGGATAGGTGTGATACTGAAACTTGTCGAAATCATCGATAAGACCTGTCAAATATAGGGCTATTTGTTTCGATATAAGCTGATTTTCATCTAAATTATTATCTTCATATTGATGCAAGCCATCACGAAAGCTTTTCATTTCATCAAACATGGCTTTGCTGTTAGATGGATCGACATCATCAAGGTGAGCATTATGTCCTTTTATACCAACTGACTCGAGAAATCCAAGAGAGGTTAACCCTTCAGGATCTTTAAAAGCCATCTTAACCATTTGGCGATCTAGATAAGATCTAAACATAAATGGTTTATCAGCATACCACTCATGGGCAGCGAAACTCGCACCAATAGTGGCAACACCTAACGTGCCAAGTCCTAACCATTTCAATGATTTTTTAATCATGATTGTCCCTATTTATTGTTGTTTTAATCCATTTTAGATAATGATTTAATCTTATTTTACGCCAGTGGATATTAACAACTAACTAACATAAGTCGAAGTTATTGAACACTAAAAGTGTAAAATTGTATGCCAAAGATGAATATTGCTGATTGCTAATAACTTTTTGCTTAGTACTTAAGCTTGTAAACAGCAGGTATTTTGAGCTGAAGACGAGCGGATTAAATACAACTCTTTTTCATGGCAGGTTATGAAGGATTTTGAAGGGTTATGACAATGCTGAATCTACACTCGCCACATAATGGATGTATATATATGGCGAGTTTATTTTATCAAGTTGTAATGAGCATTAACTGCGGAGCAATATTCATCCATGCATCGATTAAGAGGCGTTAAGTTCACTGAAAGTATGCAAATCCCTCTTTGTTGGCTGCTCACCTAATTGATTGATCCGTTTAATCTCACTGAAAATTAATGGTGACAGAATAATACACAAAGCGATATTAGATAAGGGCACTGATAACCAAATGCCATTAACCCCAAGTAAAGAAGGTAGCATTAATAGAAAGGGTATTTGAATTAGCATATTACCCAATGAAATCGTTAATGAACGACCACCTTGGTTAACTGCCATAAAATACATGGTAGCGATAAAAATAAGTCCATCTAACACCAAAGCAAATAAATGTAATCTCATCCCAATCAAGGTTTCAGCCATTAAAGCTTGGTCTTGACTGCTAAAAAAACCGATAACAAACTCAGGGAACACATTGATAAAGGTCACTGTTGATACGGCTAATACCATAATGACTTTAACAGCGAGTTTTACCGTCGCTTTGATATTGCTGACTTCTTTTGCGCCGTAGTAGTAACTCACAGGTGGTTGCATACCACTTGCAATACCTTCAGCCAACAAAAAGAAGGTGGTAGCCACGTATCCTACGATGGCAAAAGCGGCAACATGTACAGCAGAGCCGAACTTCATGAATAAATAGTTGTGCAATGCAATAATAAAACTGAAGTATAAAAACATAAACAAACTCGAGCTACCGAGCACAATGATATGTTTCATTTGAGAAAAGCAGATAGAACTTAGATTAAGTTTGGCTTTTGTATTGGCTTTTGATGAGAAAAAGTAGCTGAAACCGAGTACAACTACGACCGCTTGTGACACTAATGTCGCAATCGCTGCGCCCTTTAAGCCCAATGGATAGACGGCAATTAACAAATAATCCAATGCAATATTTAGCGTGGCACCAACGATTAAAAGCTTTGTGGCAAGACCTGGGTTTTCATCGTTTCGTACTAATAGCGGTAAAGCTGTTGCCGCTGCAGTAAAGAATGCACCATAAGCAAATACTTCTATATAGTCCATTGCCATGGTGTAGTTAGCGCCGCTAGCTGACTGTAACAATAATAACGATTCACCCCATAGTTGAATGAATACGGCAGCAGCAATACTTAACAACACAATTAGTGCGATGGCATTATTTAATACACGCTGTCCGTCTTCGGGTTTATTTTCGCCTCGGCTGATGGATAATAAACTACCACCGCCCATGCCAATCATCATTCCAACACCGGCGATACAGCAGATTACTGGCCAAGCCATGTTGATCCCAGCTAAACCTTCAAAACCCACATAGTGACCAACAAAAATGCCATCAATAATCTGATATAAGCCGCTGACGAGCATAGCAGCAATAGAAGGGATGGCATATTTCCAGAAATGCTGGCTGACCGTCAAACTTGATGGTTTTGAAATAAGGTTAGACATTCTACACACTCAAATAAATTTACAGACTTAATGTTGTCCATTATGGCTATTTATAAGATAGAATAAAGTTAGTATCTATCCGATTTTCGGATAGTATTTTAGCGGGAGTCAACATGAACTGGTCTATAGAACAGTTACAAGCATTTGTTGCAGCGGCGAATATGGGATCATTTTCCTCTGCTGCGCGTTCATTAGGTAAAGCGCAGTCTCGTGTGAGTACTGCGGTAGCCAATTTAGAAATAGATTTAGGTTTTAAACTCTTCGATAGAACAGGGCGTATGCCAGTACTTACCGAGCAAGGCGAACAGATGTTCATCGAAGCGAAAGCAGTACTAGCACAATGTGAACGATTAAATTCACGTGCAATGACAGTGCAAACAGAGGATGAGCTTGCATTGACTATTGCTATTGACGAAGCTGTACCAATTTCTACATTTGAAGCTTTTTTTGATAAAACGGCCAATACATTCCCTTTGTTAAAACTGACTATTTTGAATGGTTCAAGAGATGACATTGCTCAATGGGTTGATGATGGCAAAGCAGATTTAGGTATTTTGTTTCGCAATGAACAACTCTGTGAGCGACTTGAGTTTTTTAGCATAGACAGTTTTCATCAATCTTTGATTGTTTCGGTAAATCATCCGCTAGCAAATGTTGCGACTCCCAATATCGCTGAACTGAATCAGTATCGACAGTTGGTTATATGTGATTTACAAACCCAGAGTAAGCCCATTTCGGCAAACTGTTGGCATGTTGATAGCTATTACTATATTACGTCTTTGGTCATAAGAGGTTTAGGTTGGGCGCTAGTGCCTGAGCACATTGCTGACTCGTCTTGGTATTCTGGTGAAATTAAAGAATTGAGTTGTTATCACATTCCAGATTCGTTATTGATTGAAATGGGATTGGTAAAGCGTCGCGATAAAGGGGCGGGTAATATTATGAATTGGATGTTTGGTGAAGTTGATAAAATGTTTAATGAGGCAAAGAAAGCCAAAGGTTAGTGCTTTTTTGAGACAACTCACCTTAGCTTAATCTAAGAAAACCACAGACTTGTTATGTTGAACATATAAGTTACTGGGCTCATCTGTGGTCAAATCTAGATCTAGATTTGTATCAGGTACGCAGCAACAAGGTAAGCATTCATCTTGTTTTAGCTCAATCAGTGGCTTAGTAAGGTAACGAACGCTACCTTTGTTGACCTTGGTTTTACAAGCGCCACAAAACCCATTTCTACATTCAGAGAAAATATTAACTTTTTTAGTTTCTAATACTTCAAGTAGTGTGTGTTGCTGCTGGTTGAACAGCAACACTGGTTCGCCATTTAAACTGACAATGGGCGCTTTTTTAAAATTGTGCTTATAGGTCAAAATCAGAGAACTCATCACTGTCGACTGCAGAGTCAATCTGTCCCACTAAGTATGATGAAACTTCAACTTCCTGCGGCGCTACTTGAACAGCGTCACTTTCTAACCAGTTTTTCATCCAAGGTAGTGGATTAGTTTGCTCTGGGTAGGGTTGCGGTAAGTTAACAGCTTTCATACGTTGGTTGGTTATGTACTCAACATACTGACATAAAATTTGTTCATTTAAGCCAATCATTGAACCATCTTTGAATAGGTATTGTGCCCATTCTTTTTCTTGTTCAGCCGCTTTATAAAAAATATCGTAGGCTTGATCGTGACATTCTTTAGCGATTTCGCCCATTTCAGGATCATCTTTACCACCTTGCATGATATTCACTATGTGCTGCGTACTATTTAAGTGCAATGCTTCATCGCGAGCAATTAAGCGAATAATCTTAGCATTACCTTCCATCAACTTACGTTCCGCGAAAGCAAATGAACAGGCAAAACTGACATAGAAACGAATCGCTTCTAAAGCGTTGACTGACATCATGCACAGGTAAAGTGATTTTTTAAGGATACGAGAGCTAACAGCTATCTCTTTACCATTAATGGTGTGCGTGCCTTCACCATGCAGATTGAATACTTGAGTTAACTCAATGAGGTCATCATAGTACTGAGCAATATCACCAGCACGTTTCAGAATTTCTTCGTTCACAACGATATCGTCAAATACAACCGAAGGATCGTTAACGATGTTACGAATAATATGGGTATACGAACGTGAGTGAATGGTTTCTGAGAATGACCAAGTTTCAATCCAAGTTTCTAATTCAGGTAACGACACTAACGGCAAAAGGGCAACGTTTGGTGAACGGCCTTGAATAGAATCAAGTAACGTTTGGTATTTAAGGTTTGAGATGAAAATGTGCTTTTCATGCTCAGGCAAACTTTGATAATCGATTTTATCTTTACTTACATCTACTTCTTCTGGGCGCCAGAAAAAAGATAATTGCTTTTCAATTAACTTTTCAAAAACTTCATATTTTTGTTGATCGTAACGCGCAACATTAACTGATTGGCCCATGAACATTGGTTCGTTCATTGGATTGTTCGGTGTTTGACAAAAAGTAGAGTAAGCCATTTATATATCCCAAAAAAGCGGGGAAAGCCCCCGCAATTATATGCTAATTATTGATTAAATTTTACAAGCGCCGCCGGCACAATCGTCATCTTCTTTTTCGACTACAGTAATGTCGTCTAAGTTGTCTGATGCACCATCACGAGTGTTGTGATAGTAAAGGGTTTTTACCCCTAACTTGTAGGCTGTAAGCAAATCTTTAAGCAAGGTTTGCATTGGTACTTTTTGACCGTCAAAGCGAGTAGGGTCGTAGTTAGTGTTGGCGGAAATTGCTTGGTCGATAAACTTCTGCATAATCCCGACTAATTCTAAATAACCGTTATTGTTCGGCATATTCCAAAGCAATTCGTACTGATGCTTAAGCTCATCAAAATCTGGTACTACTTGCTTTAACTGACCGTCTTTACTTGCTTTAACGCTGATTAATCCACGTGGTGGTTCAATACCGTTGGTCGCGTTAGAAATCTGCGAAGAGGTTTCTGAAGGCATCAATGCTGACAACGTTGAGTTACGTAAACCGTACTCTTTAATGTCGCTACGTAATCCTTCCCAATCCATGTGTAATGGTTCATCACAGATTTTGTCTAAGTCACGTTTGTAAGTATCAATTGGCAAGATACCTTCTGCATAAGTCGTTTCGTTAAATAACGGACATGCACCTTGCTCTTTGGCTAAGTTCATTGACGCTTTCAATAAGTAGAATTGAATTGCTTCAAAGGTTTTGTGAGTCAAGTTGTTACCTGAGCCATCAGAATATTTCATGCCATTTTTTGCTAAGTAATTTGCAAAGTTAATTACACCTATACCTAGCGTACGACGATTCATTGAACCAAGTTGCGCAGAGATAATTGGGTAATCTTGATAATCGAGTAAGTTATCCAAAGCACGAACGGCTAAATCAGCTAAAGGCTCTAACTCTGATAAGTCATTGATAGCACCAAGGTTTAGCGCTGAAAGAGTACAAAGGGCAATTTCACCATTTGGATCTTCAATGTTTTTCATTGGCTTAGTTGGCAAGGCAATTTCTAAACAAAGGTTAGATTGTTTGATTGGTGCAACTTTCGGATCAAACGGGCTGTGGGTATTACAATGGTCAACATTTTGAATGTAAATACGACCAGTAGAAGCACGTTCCTGCATCATCAATGAAAATAATTCAACTGCTTTAATCTCTTTACGACGAATGCTAGTGTCAGCTTCATACTGCAAATAAAGGCGCTCAAACTCAACTTGGTCAGCAAAGAATGCATCGTACAAACCAGGCACATCAGATGGGCTGAATAAGCTGATGTTTTGTGACTTAATTAAACGCTGATACATCAGCTTGTTTAATTGCACACCATAATCAAGGTGACGAACACGGTTATCGTCAACACCACGGTTATTTTTCAGTACCAGCAGAGATTCAACTTCTAGATGCCAAATTGGGTAGAACAAGGTTGCTGCACCGCCACGGACACCGCCTTGAGAACATGACTTAACGGCTGTTTGGAAATATTTGTAAAATGGTAAGCAACCAGTGTGGAATGCTTCTCCACCACGAATTGGGCTTCCTAATGCACGAATACGCCCAGCGTTAATACCAATACCAGCACGTTGGCTAACGTATTTAACGATTGAAGAGGCTGTAGCATTGATTGAATCTAAGCTGTCATCACATTCAATTAATACACAAGAGCTGAACTGACGAGTCGGCGTACGTACACCAGCCATAATCGGCGTAGGTAATGAAATCTTAAAAGTAGAAACCGCATCATAAAAGCGCTTGATGTAGTCAAGGCGGGTTTCTTTTGGATACTTAGCGAATAAACATGCAGCGACCAAAATATAAAGGAACTGGGCACTCTCGTATATTTCGTTAGTCACACGGTTTTGTACTAGATACTTACCTTCTAACTGCTTAACTGCAGCATATGAAAAGTTCATATCACGCCAATGATCCATATAGCCGTCAAGAATGGTTAATTCTTCAGCTGTGTAGTCTTCAACGATGTGCTTATCGTATTTACCGATTTCTACTAAACGGTTAACTTGGTCGACTAACTTTGGAGGCTCAAATTGGCCAAAGGCTTTTTTACGAAGATGGAAAACAGCTAAGCGTGCAGCAAGAAATTGATAATCTGGCGATTCTGGAGAAATTAAATCCGCAGCGGCTTTAATAATAGTTTCATGAATAGCTTCAGTTGGAATACCATCAAAAAACTGCAGGTGTGATCGTAATTCTACTTCAGAGACTGATACGTTATTCAGTCCTTTTGCTGCCCATTCGATAACGCGATGAATTTTGTCTAAATCGATTGTTTCGCGCTCGCCACTACGTTTAGTGACTGTCATATTGCTGTTCATTAAAAAGAGACCTTGGTTCTATATTTATTGGTGTAATTTATTATTTGGATCTTGTTTAACCGTACTGCTTACGATCGCCAATAAATCACATTACGTTCCCTTGTAAGTCGATCATCCAAAAGCATTTACAACATTAAATTTACAAAAATACTAGTGATACAGCGAGATACTGAGCTTTTTAAGCTAGTGTCTCGTGGTGATGTCATACACAAGATATGGTGTTTTTAAATTTGATACATACAAGATAGTGAGGTTGGCGTACTTTTGCAAGCAAGATTTTACTGAATAACTTGTGGATATCTTATGTATAGTGAAACAAGTTAGTAAAAGCTAACCTGCTAACGCAAATTACGCTTTGAATAATTAGGTTAGGTTAAATTTTGAACGAAGAACGAGTTCGGTTTGATCGCTACAATATTCAGCGATCAATTGTTTTGTTGAAAAAATAGTTTGATCTTTATAGAAAGGTTTTGCTAAGCCAAACTGGTATTATTTAATTCATTAAAACACTGTCAAAAATAGTCTTAAATACGGTAAGCGAATTAAATAGCCCCCTAGTTTTAGAGAAGAATGTTTAGAGAACAGTATTTAGAAAGTATTGCTGGAGCGCATGAACTGATTCGAATTCAAGTTGGCTTGGCCATTGTGACGGTGTATCAGATTCAGACAAATAACCCCACAATGCCGTCCCACCAATCATACCTGCTTTTTCTGCCGCGACTAAGTCACGCTCAGCGTCACCAAGGTATAAGATCTGCTCTGGTAGACAGTCAATTTGTTGAGCGGCTAATAGCATTGGCGCAGTATGTGGTTTTGGATATTGAGTTGAGTCACCGCTAATTACCGTTTTGGCCCTTTTAGTCAGCCCTAAAGCACAGACTAGAGGGCGAGTAAACTTAGCTTGCTTATTAGTGACGATCCCAAATGGGATATTATGACTATCTAATAAAGTTAGGAAGGCTTCGAATCCTTGAAATAATTTCGCTTTCTCACCATTGACTAGTTTGTAGTAGGCCAATAAGGATTGTTGAATTTCAATTTGAGATGCTTCATCAAGGTGTGGCACTCCGGCTTTAACCAGTGCCAAGCTTCCATGAGAAGCTGAGTAACGTAATTCATCAACGCTTTTAGACTCAATGCCGCGTTCTTGTAGGCTTAAATTTAATGCATGAATCAAATCTGGGGCGGTATCAGCAAGAGTACCATCTAAATCAAACAACACTGCTTTAATCGAATTCATACATCCCTTAGATACGTAATCGACACTTTATCAATGAGTAAAACGGATTAGCACTCTTTGTCAAAGCTAATTCTGTTAACGAAGCATTTTGCCTCTGGCAGCACCGTATTTGATGCTACCCATGAAAACTATTAATTAGTCAGCCACTTTTTGAGTGGCAATCATATAATTAACGTCAACTTTATTAGTGTACTTATATACACCCGATAATGGGTTATGGGTAATGCCTAGGGCATCACGACAAATTAGATCTGTTTTATCCACTAAATTTATTAACTCAGATGGTTTAATAAACTTACTGTGATCGTGTGTGCCGACTGGCAGCATTTTTAATACATATTCAGCACCTACAATGGCTTGTATATAAGACATCATATTGCGGTTAATGGTTGAGAAGAACACATAACCTTCAGGTTTTACCATGTCACAACAGGCTTGAATCACAGATAATGGGTCAGGGACGTGCTCAAGCATCTCCATACAAGTGACAACATCGTATTTAGCAGGGTTTGCACCAGCATGCTCTTCAGCTGTCATTGTGTCGTAATCCACTGTCACGCCAGTTTCTAATGCATGCAGCTTTGCCACTTCTATTTGGGCTTCACCCATATCAAGCCCAGTCACTTTCGCGCCTATTTTTGCCATGCTTTCAGACAAAATGCCACCACCACAACCAATATCAACGACTGTTTTACCAAATAAACCACCACAGGTTTGGTCGATATAATTTAATCGCAATGGGTTCAGCAAATGTAAAGGTTTAAAGTCACCATTTGGATCCCACCAAGACTCAGCCATATTGGCAAATTTTTCGATTTCTTGATGATCAACATTTTGTTGAGTGGTGTGTTCTTGATTCGACATTGCAAGGACCCATGATTTATTAGTGATTATTGCATGCATTATAACCATCCGTTGCAATAAACATAGTGAGATGAAACAAGATTCATTTCTAGTTGGTTATATATTCAACACTATTTGTAGATAAAAAGGACATCCGATATTTGTTAAACCATTTTCGTAATTTAAATAGTAGAGAAACCTAAACAATATTGACTTATTCTTGCTGTTTTTATTCAGTTTTTCACTTGCTTTAACTTTTCGTTGTCCTAGGGTCTAGCCACTTTTTATATCTGTGTTAGAATGCCAAATCACGTTTTTGAGCTACACAATAAAATGGAATAATTATTGTGCGCTAATTTTAGGGGAACGAGCAGTTTATGACTGATCTGGCATCATCAATTTCGCCAATTAACATCGAAGACGAACTAAAAAATTCTTATTTAGATTATGCAATGAGTGTAATCGTAGGTCGTGCATTACCCGACGTTCGTGACGGTTTAAAACCGGTTCACCGTCGTGTGCTTTTTGCAATGAACGAATTAAAGAACGACTTTAATAAGCCTTATAAAAAATCAGCTCGTGTTGTTGGTGACGTAATCGGTAAGTATCACCCACATGGTGACTCTGCTGTATACGATACAATCGTACGTATGGCTCAGCCATTCTCTATGCGTTATACGCTTGTTGACGGCCAAGGTAACTTTGGTTCAGTTGATGGCGATTCTGCAGCAGCAATGCGTTATACAGAAATTCGCATGGAAAAATTGGCTCATTCATTATTAGCCGATTTAGAAAAAGAAACAGTAGATTATGTACCTAACTATGATGGTACTGAGTTTATTCCTGCTGTACTACCAACGCGTGTACCGACATTATTAATTAATGGTTCTTCTGGTATCGCTGTTGGTATGGCAACCAATATACCTCCTCACAACATTTCTGAAGTGATCGGTGGTTGCTTAGCGTTAATTGAAGAGCCAAGTCTTTCAATTGAACAGCTAATGGAACACATTCCAGGTCCTGACTTCCCAACAGCAGCGTCTATCAATGGCCGTAAAGGTATCATTGATGCATACAAAACTGGCCGTGGCCGTGCTGTTATGCGCTCAAAAGCTGCAGTTGAAGAAGAGAATGGCCGTGAACGTATTATCGTTACTGAAATTCCTTATCAGGTTAACAAAGCGCGTTTGATTGAAAAAATCGCTGAGCTTGTAAAAGATAAGAAAATAGAAGGTATCAGTGGCTTACGCGACGAGTCTGATAAAGACGGTATGCGTATTGTTATTGAAATTAAACGTGGTGAAGTTGGCGAGGTTGTACTTAATAACCTATACGCTCAAACTCAAATGCAGTGCTCTTTTGGTATTAACATGGTTGCGTTGACAAATGGTCAACCAAAACTGTTTAACTTAAAAGAAATGCTTGAGTGTTTCATCCTTCACCGCCGTGAAGTCGTTACACGTAGAACCGTATTTGAATTACGTAAAGCACGTGAACGTGCACATATCCTAGAAGCACTTGCTATTGCATTGGCTAACATTGATCCAATCATTGCGTTAATTAAGGCTTCACCAACTCCTGCAGAAGCTAAGGTTAAATTAGTAGAGCAAGGTTGGAAGCTAGGAAATGTACAAGGTATGCTTGAAAAAGCAGGTGATGATGCAGCTCGTCCTGAGTGGTTAGAGCCAGAATTTGGTATTCGTGATGGCGAATACTTCTTAACTGAGCAGCAAGCACAGGCAATTCTAGAGCTTCGTTTACATCGCCTAACGGGCCTTGAACATGAAAAAATTCTTGCTGAATATGAAGAGTTACTCGAGTTCATTGCAGGTCTATTGTTTATTCTACGTAGCCCTGAACGCTTGATGGAAGTCATCAAAGAAGAGTTAGAAGAGATTCTAGAACAATACGGTGATGCTCGTCGTACTGTGATTAATCAAAACGAAGTTGATATGAGTCTTGAAGACTTAATTAACGAAGAAGATGTCGTGGTGACACTATCACACATGGGTTACGCTAAATATCAGCCATTGACTGATTACCAAGCGCAGCGCCGTGGTGGTAAAGGTAAAGCTGCAACGAAAGTGAAAGATGAAGATTTCGTTGAAAAACTGCTTGTTGCCAATACGCATGACACGATTCTATGTTTCTCTGACTTCGGTAAAATGTACTGGCTTAAAGTTTACCAGTTACCGTTGGCAAGCCGTACAGCACGTGGTCGTCCAATCATTAACTTGTTACCGCTTTCTGATGGTGAACGTATTACTGCGATTCTACCTGTGCGTGAATATGCTGATGATAAGTTTATTGTCATGGCTACCGCTCACGGTACCGTTAAGAAAACAGCATTAACTGCTTATAGTAATCCTCGTGCAAACGGTATTATTGCAGTTAACCTGAAAGATGATGATCAGTTAATTGGTGTTGATATTACTAATGGTAGTGATGACATCATGTTGTTCTCGAATGAAGGTAAAGTTGTTCGCTTTAACGAGAAAGTACGTGATTCTGAAACGGGTGAAGTGAAGAAAGATCCTGAGACTGGTGAAGATCTGATTGCTATCCGTCCAATGGGTCGTACGGCAACGGGTGTTCGTGGTATCAAACTTGAAGATGGTCAAAAAGTTGTTTCAATGATCATTCCTAAAGAAGATGGCTCTATTCTTACGGTAACTGAAAATGGTTACGGTAAGCGTACAGACCTATCTGAGTACCCAGCTAAGAGCCGTGGCACTAAAGGTGTTGTTTCAATCAAAGTGAGTGAGCGTAACGGTGCAGTCGTTGGCGCTGTTCAAGTGACTGAATCTGAAGAAATCATGCTGATTAGTAACAAAGGTACTCTGGTACGTACTCCTTCTAACGGTGTTTCATTGATTGGTCGTAACACACAAGGTGTGACAATCATTCGTACTGCTGAAGATGAAAAAGTAGTCGGTTTGCAAAGACTTGATGAAATTGAAGTCCCAGAAGAAGAGTTTGTTGAAGGCGAAGAGTCTGAAACAGCTGCAGTAGAAAATACTGCTGACGATGCGACTGATACACCAGAAGCAGATGCTTAATCGAGTTATTTGCTGAAACAAAAAAAGGATGCCAATGGCATCCTTTTTTATTGGTTCTTTTTTATAATCGATAACGTTAAACTTAGCGTAAACACAGCTTTAGTGTTTTTAATTATAGGTTTGTAAATTGTCTCAAACTACAGTGTTTGGTTTAGTGTTGTTTGCTCACTTACTTACCTACTTAATGCGTAAATGGCTACAGTTATTCGCTGTCACAAGTATTCACCACTCGATGGATTAACTTGTTTAAGACAGCTTGATTACTTAACTTAACTTAACTTAATTTAACTTATATTAGTTCAGCTCAGTTCTATTCAGTTTTAGTTCGCTGATGTATTACTGGCGAGGACATCTGCACGTTTAAATGTATCACGCCAAAATGCCGAACTGAGTTTAGCAATAACCCTTGATTCTCCATTAAGTAACATTGCCATACCGATATTTAATTCAGGTGAGTAGGAGACTTCGGCAACATAACCAGCCACCCATCCAGCATGATAAATTAATGGTCTACCTTCAAATTCATAAACTCGCCAACCTTTACCGTAATGAGCATTATCTAGATAAGCTCTCCAATCACGGCGGCGTAGTTCTTTTGTTGTTCTAACACCTGGGGTAGTAACATCTTTAATCACACTGTTGGACAGTACCCCAGGGTTTTCACCTAGATTGGCAATTAGCCATTTTGACATATCAGTAATGCTGGCATTAACACCAGCAGCAGGCGCTAATTTGTAATAGTTGGGTTTTACTTTTACTTTTCTAAATCCTGATTTCGTTTTTACGTGTGGCTCAGCGCGATTACTTTGCTGATCGAATGCGTCATAACCAATGGATGCTGACTTCATATCTAAAGGTGAAAATATCTTATTTTGCAGTAAAGATTCATAAGATTGACCCGATTGTTGTTCTATTGCGTCTTGAATAAATGAAAATGCTACATTCTGGTAGCTGTAACAGACCCCAGGAGAACACATCGGGGTGAGCTCAGAGAATTTGTTGATTATTCTTTCCATGCCCACATTGGCATTGATTAAATTATCATAGCTATTAGGCATCAAGCCGGTACTTTGTCCAATGATATGGCCGAGATTGATTTGCTGCGCTTTTTGTTTGTCGGCAAGGGTAAACTCTGGCAAGTAGCTTTTGATCGGCTGTTGCCAATTTAATTTTTTCTCATTGACCAACATACTGGCTAACGTGCCAGCAAAAGTTTTAGATACAGACGCTAATCTAAATACAGTGTCTGCATTGACATTCAAACTGCCGCCTTTTGTTCGTTTACCATATGTACTGAGTTTCAGCACTTTGTCGCCCTCAACTATCACAAATGCGCCTCCTGGCACTTTGCTTGTTTTAAGCTGTTGATGAAAACGCTGTTTAAAGCTGTCGGCTAAAGGAGAATAGTCAGATTGCTCTGCAGCTATTAAGGAAGTAGGGAGCAAACTAACAAAAGATACAGCGCCTAAAAATAATATAGGTTTTAAAAACATGTACAGTTCCAATGACCGTTAATACGGTTTATTTATTATTGTGTTGACGTCTATAACTAAAAAGGACGTTTGTTACTCATTTGTATACAAGTATTGTTGTTTAATTTAATGATATTTACTAGTGACTCGTCATGTAAATTCAAACAATCTGTTTCATTTTAAACATAAAAATAGTGCCGTAGTTTACTTATGCAGCACTTAATAAAATAGCAGGTTATTTATTGATAATTGACCAGTAGATTCTATCAAAAAATGCTTTGTTGATAGTATTTAAAAGTATATTTTGAGTAATTAAATCATGCTTGATCTGCTTTATGATTATTTTTCATTTTAGCTGTGAAACAGTTGGGATATACTGCATGTCAAAATGCTATCAATTTAATGTTTTAACTAAAAACGATAAAGGACAATGCTGTGAGCGCTATTTATAATTTTTGTGCTGGACCTGCCATGTTACCACAAGCTGTAATGCAAAAAGCGCAGCAAGAACTAATTGATTGGAATGGTTTAGGTGTCTCCGTCATGGAAATTAGCCATCGAAGTAAAGAGTTCATTGCATTAACTCAACATGCTGAAAAAACATTACGCGCATTAATGGATATACCAGAAAACTATCATGTGTTATTTATGCATGGTGGTGGTCGTGGTCAATTCACCAATGTCGTTAATAACTTTTTAGGTGATAACGGTAAGGCTTTGTATTTAGTTAATGGCCAATGGTCAACAGCAGCGGTTAAAGAAGCGGTTAAATTGGTGGGTGATGACAATATTGATCAAATGAACATTGTCGAAAACTGTGATGGTGTCAATCAAGTTGTTCTTCCTGAGCTCAATGCCATTGATAAAGATTATCGCTATGTCCATTTTTGTGCCAATGAGACCGTTGACGGCATAGAAATATTTGAATCACTTGAAAGCCCATGGCCTGTGGTGGTTGATTTATCTTCAACGATTATGTCACGCCAAATAGACGTTAGTAAGTATGGGCTGATCTATGCCGGCGCTCAAAAAAATATCGGCCCATCAGGTTTATCTATTGTCATTGTTCGTGACGATATGTTGAAACTGCCTAGTTTAGCTCAGTCTTCAATTATGGATTACAGCGTCGCGCAGGCGAACGATTCTATGTTCAATACACCACCAACATTTGCATGGTATCTTGCCGCAGAAGTGTTTGATTGGTTGACTGCGCAAGGTGGCGTTACTGAGATAGAAAAAATCAATAAACAAAAAGCGGATTTACTGTATCAGTGTATAGACAGTAATCCGTTTTATAAAAATGGTGTTAAAGCAGAAAACCGTTCAAGAATGAACGTCACTTTTCAGTTAACTGACAACAGTCTAGATAGTGAGTTTTTAAAGCAAGCGGAGCAGGCGGGTCTTGTTGCGCTTAAAGGACATCGTATTGTCGGTGGCATGAGAGCAAGTATTTATAATGCGATGCCATTATCAGGTGTTCAAGCTTTGGTTAACTTTATGGAAACGTTTGCAAAACAACATAGTGCATAACTGTTTAAGCTAATCATAAATAAAAAAGCGAATGACATTAATGTCGTTCGCTTTTTAGTTTATATGTGTTTAGTGATGTTGATTATAAAATTGTCGCGATTGATTTAGCCAGATAATCAACGTTTGCTTCACTGATACCAGCAATACTCATCCGGCTTGAACCTACCATATAAATACTGTGTTGCTGCTTAAGCGTTTCTACTTGTTCAGGGTTAATACCTAAGAAGGAGAACATTCCTTTTTGTTTAGCAATGAAGCTGAAATCTTGCTCAACACCGTTTTCAATTAATTTACTCACCAGCATTTGACGGTTGCCGTTAATGCGATCTCGCATGACTGTTAATTCATTTAACCATGCTTGTTTTAACTCTGGATTTCCAAGTATGGTCTCAACCAATGCTGCACCGTGTGCTGGCGGCATAGAGTAGATACAACGCACAACATACAGTAGAACAGAAAAAGCAACGTTTGCAGCTTGGCTATTATCAGCGACAATAGTACATGCGCCAATACGCTCACGGTATAAACCGAAGTTTTTAGAGCACGAACTACATAAAATCATTTCCTCTACAGCCGCAGCCATCTGGCGAACGCCATAGGCATCTTCATCGACACCATCACCAAAACCTTGATAAGCCATATCAATCAGTGGTGTGAAGCCTTGCTGAGCTGTGATGCTAATTACTTCATCCCATTGCGATTGAGTTAAATCCATTCCACTCGGGTTGTGACAACATGCATGCAATAAAACGACGTCATCTTTATTGATTTGTTTTAATGCATCGACCATTTGATCAAATTTAAGGGTTTTAGTGTCATAGTCATAATAAGGATAGGTTTTAACCGTTAAGCCAGCAGCTTCAAATAGGCCAGTGTGATTGGCCCAAGTTGGATCGCTAACCCAAATGACGGCATTGGGATTACAACTTTTAATAAATTCAGCTGCCACTCTCAATGCGCCAGTACCGCCAGGTGTTGACACTGTGCGAATACGATCAGCAAGCAATGCTGTATGACTTTGTCCAAATGCAAGTTCAGACATTAATTGATTAAACGACTCTGATCCGGTTGGGCCAATGTAGACTTTGGTGGTTTCAGTTTCTGTACGCATTTTTTCTGCTGTTTTTACACATTCCAGAATGGGTGTGTGACCCGCTGGATCTTTATAGACGCCAACACCTAAATCTATTTTCTGTGAGTGATTATCTTGGCGGTATTGAGTTAGCAAACCTAAGATTGGATCGGCTGGCATAGCAGTTAATGTTTTGAACATGACTGTTGACCTTATTTATTATTCAGTTTTAGTAGGATTAACTTAAGGGTAACGTAGATTAAATACTGAATGAAATGCCTTTTTTATAATAACACCAAAAAGCTTATTTTTATGAGCCGAAAGTTTACAGTTTACGGTTCAATAGTGCAGAACAGGCTCTGACTTTAAGTTAAACAGGCTGTTTTTCATTCATTTTATTCAAGTTGGCTTAAAAACAGTAAATAAATGTCATATTTCCCTTGAATCATGGGCTGCAATCAGTAAATTTGTAGGCAAGAATAATTATTCAATTTGATAGTGCCCAAATCGTATAGATAAATTGACAAAGCTGTCTTTATCTTTTGCCTTCAGTCATTCTCGCGTTTAGCTAGAAATCATTTAAGAAGAATCGCTAATGAAACAATTGCGTCTAGAACCCGTTAACAAAGTAAATGGTGTCGTTAATATCCCTGGCTCAAAGAGCATATCAAATAGAGCATTATTGTTAGCGACGCTAGCAAAAGGGAAAACAACCCTGACAAATTTATTAGATTCAGACGATATTCGCTATATGTTGGCATCATTAAAGCAATTAGGCGTTGAGTACCAATTGTCTGAAAACAACACCGTGTGTGAATTAGAAGGTTTAGGCAAGCCATTAAGTGCTCAGCAAGCGCAGACTTTATTTTTAGGTAATGCAGGCACGGCAATGCGACCATTATGTGCAGCGCTTACGTTAGGTTCAGGTGAGTTTACCTTAACAGGTGAACCTCGCATGGAAGAAAGACCTATTGGAGATTTAGTTGATTCGTTACGTCAGTTAGGTGCAAATATAACTTACCTTAAGAATGATGGCTTTCCACCTTTAACTATCAATGCAGACGGTTTAAATGGCGGAGAAGTTGAAATCGCAGGTGATTTATCTAGCCAATTTTTAACGGCATTATTAATGGTTGCCCCATTAACTAAAGACACAGTAAACATAAATATCAAGGGCGAGTTAGTTTCAAAGCCTTATATTGATATTACCATTGCATTAATGGCTCAGTTTGGTGTTGAAGTCATTAATCATGATTACCGCCGTTTTGAAATTCAAACTGGTCAGCAATATGTTTCACCGGGCAAAGTGCTTGTTGAAGGTGATGCATCATCAGCTTCTTATTTTCTCGCTGCTGGTGCAATTCAAGGTGGTGAAGTTAAAGTTACTGGTGTTGGTAAATTAAGTATTCAAGGAGATGTGAAATTTGCAGATGTACTTGAAAAAATGGGTGCAGACATTGAGTGGGGTGATGATTACATTATTGCACGCCAAGCAAAGCTAACGGCTGTTGATTTAGATATGAATCATATTCCTGATGCGGCAATGACTATCGCGACTGCTGCGTTATTTGCTGAGGGGACCACACGCATAAGAAATATCTACAATTGGAGAATTAAAGAAACTGACCGCTTATCAGCTATGGCAACTGAACTCCGTAAAGTCGGTGCCACTGTAGAAGAAGGTCATGACTTTATTGCTGTTACTCCGCCAGCTAAGTTAAATACTGCAGCAATTGATACTTATAATGATCATCGTATGGCTATGTGTTTTTCTATGTTAGCCTTTGCTGACTGCGGGATTACCATCAATGACCCAGATTGCACGTCTAAAACATTCCCTACCTATTTCGCTGAGTTTGCTCGTTTAGCTCAATAAGGCTGTTGATTTCATCGACCAATTAAATGACGGCAGTCAATATACTGCCGTTGTTTTGATCTGGTTAGTGAACTTACAAAATACTCCAGTTTTTTCATCAAAATTGTTATACAATGCCGCCCGCTCATTTTGATGAACCTTTTTATACTTTCATGGAAGATTGTTTTTTTCGGAGGAATTTATGTCTGAACGTGCTCCAGTAGTCACAATCGACGGACCAAGCGGTGCAGGGAAAGGGACCATATGTCAATTAGTCGCAGAGAAACTAGATTGGCACTTATTAGATAGCGGTGCTATCTATCGCGTATTAGCCCTTGCTGCGATTCATCACAATGTTGAATTAGAGAATGAAGAAGCTATTACCTTACTTGCTGCTCATTTAGATGTGCAGTTTTTAACAGGTACTGAACAAGTTAAAGTGATTCTTGAAGGCGAAGATGTATCTACCAGCATCCGTACTCAAGAATGTGGCAATGCAGCGTCAAAAATTGCTGCATTTCCTCGAGTTCGCGAAGCATTATTGCGTCGTCAGCGTGCTTTTAGTAACACACCAGGTTTAGTCGCCGATGGCAGAGACATGGGGACGGTCGTTTTTCCTAATGCTCCAGCTAAGATTTTCCTTACTGCATCAGCAGAGGAAAGGGCGCAGCGACGCTATAAACAGTTGCAGGACAAGGGCTTCGATGTTAATATCGATCGCCTTTTATCTGAAATCATTGAACGTGATGACCGCGATATTAATCGTTCAGTCTCACCTTTAGTGCCTGCAGATGATGCGCTAGTGATTGATACTAGTGGTATAGGTATTAATGATGTGCTTGAGCTTGTGCTTGAACACATCAATAAAAACTTAACGTAATTTCTTAATTCTGAGAGATTATGAAACAACATTTATATCACGGATGATGTAAATAAATTAATTGACTCCACATCCAGGATGGATGGTGGTTTATAAAAGAAAGTAATCATAAAATGACTGAATCTTTTGCTGATCTATTTGAACAATCCCTAAATGAACTTGAGTTCCGTCCTGGTTCTATCGTACGTGGTGTAGTTGTACGCATCGAAAACGGTACTGTACTAGTTGACGCTGGTCTTAAGTCTGAAAGCCCAATTTCTGCTGACGAATTCAAAAACGCTCAAGGTGTTTTAGAAATCGCTGTTGGCGACGAAGTTGATGTTGCACTTGACTCTGTTGAAGACGGTTTCGGTGAAACTCAATTATCTCGTGAAAAAGCGAAACGTCACGAAGCTTGGATTGTTCTAGAAAAAGCTTACGAAGATGCTGAAACTGTTATCGGTATCATCAATGGTAAAGTTAAAGGTGGTTTCACTGTTGAATTAAACGGTATCCGTGCCTTCTTACCAGGTTCTCTAGTAGACGTTCGCCCAGTTCGCGATACTGCTCACCTAGAGTACAAAGAATTAGAATTCAAAGTTATCAAACTTGACCAGAAGCGTAACAACGTTGTTGTTTCACGTCGTGCTGTTATCGAATCAGAAAGCAGTGCAGAGCGTGATGCTCTTCTTGAGAACCTTCAAGAAGGTCAAGCAGTTAAGGGTATCGTTAAGAACCTTACTGACTACGGTGCATTCGTAGACTTAGGTGGCGTTGACGGTCTTCTACATATCACTGATATGGCTTGGAAGCGTGTTAAGCACCCATCTGAAATCGTTAATGTTGGTGACGAAATCAACGTTAAAGTTCTTAAGTATGACCGTGAGCGTACTCGCGTATCACTAGGTCTTAAGCAACTTGGCGAAGATCCATGGTTAGAAATCAGCAAGCGCTACCCAGAAAGCACTCGTCTTACTGGTCGCGTAACGAACTTAACTGACTACGGTTGTTTCGTTGAAATCGAAGAAGGCGTTGAAGGTCTTGTTCACGTTTCTGAAATGGATTGGACTAACAAGAACATCCACCCATCTAAAGTTGTTAACTTAGGTGATGAAGTTGAAGTTCTAGTTCTAGACATCGATGAAGAACGTCGTCGTATTTCTCTAGGTCTTAAGCAATGTAAGACTAATCCATGGGATGATTTCGCTACTCGTTTCAACAAGGGCGATAAAGTTTCTGGTAAGATCAAGTCTATCACTGACTTCGGTA
Organism: Shewanella sp. 10N.286.51.B7; assembly: GCF_002873615.1. Lineage (NCBI taxonomy): Bacteria > Pseudomonadati > Pseudomonadota > Gammaproteobacteria > Alteromonadales > Shewanellaceae > Shewanella > Shewanella sp. 10N.286.51.B7. The sequence continues at coordinate 257,140 of NZ_MCUF01000024.1, read as the reverse complement.
TCTTCATTGGTCTTGACGGCGGCATCGACGGTCTTGTTCACTTATCTGACATTTCTTGGAACGGTACTGGCGAAGACGCTGTATCTGAGTACAAGAAAGGTGACGAAATCCACGCAGTAGTTCTTTCTGTTGACCCTGAGCGTGAGCGTATCAGCTTAGGCGTTAAGCAAACTGAAGACGATCCTTTCAATGCTTACTTGGCAGACAAGAAGAAAGGTACTATTGTAAATGGTGTAGTTACTGCTGTTGACGCTAAAGGCGTTACAATTGAACTAGCTGAAACTGTTGAAGGTTACCTTCGCGTTGCAGATATCTCTCGCGAGCGTATCGAAGACGCATCTACACAATTCTCTGTAGGTGACAAAGTTGAATCTAAGTTCATGGGCGTAGATCGCAAGAACCGTTCTATCAGCTTATCTATCAAAGCGAAAGATGAAGCAGATGAGAAAGAAGCAATGGCAACTATTAACAAGCAAGATGATGCTGTTATTAGTAATGCAATGGCTGAAGCGTTTAAAGCAGCTCGTAAGTAATAAATCGCCTGTTGTGTGGGAAACGCACTTTGTTTCCCATTAGGCGACTGTGTTTGGCTTGATAATAGAGGGTATAGGATGACGAAATCCGAACTGATCGAAAAACTTGCCACTAGGCAGTCGCAGCTGTCGGCGAAAGAAGTGGAAAGTGCTATAAAAGAAATGTTAGAGCAAATGGCGACAACATTAGAAGACGGTGATCGCATAGAGATCCGTGGCTTTGGTAGTTTTTCACTTCATTTCCGTGCACCACGTGTTGGCCGTAATCCTAAAACTGGAACCTCAGTTGACTTGGAAGGCAAATATGTACCGCACTTTAAGCCTGGCAAAGAACTGCGTGAACGTGTCGATGCGGTTAATCAATGATTAACGCTTGATTAAAAAGCCTCCTTTTGGAGGCTTTTTTGTATCTAATGCTCAGCAAAGCTGGTTAGTTGACTAAAATTCTTGGATAATCATTATATTGGTAAATTTCGATCTTATCTTTCACAGATAGAATGGAGCTGCACGTGAAATCTTTTATTGCCATTGTCATTGTTGGTTTATTCTTTGTTCTTGCGCTACTTTTTGGTGCTAAGAATGAGCAAATTGTTACTGTCAGTTATTTTATCGCTGAAGGACAGTATCGATTACCTGTTGTCCTCGCGGTTGTATTTTTAGCAGGCTTCATCATTAGTTGGTTATTTGCTGCTTATTATATTATTAAGTTGAAAATGGTCGTTAGAAAAAGGAACAAAACTATTGCTCAACTAACGAACAACATTTCTGAGCCAACTGTACAGGATACCGTCGCGTAATATGCTAGAAATCCTCTTTCTGTTGTTACCTATAGCGGCTGGTTATGGCTGGTATATGGGACGAAGAAGTATACGACAGAATCAAAAACAGCAAAGTAAAAAACTCAGTAGAGACTATTTTACTGGGCTTAATTTTTTACTTTCAAACGAATCTGATAAAGCAGTCGATTTGTTTATTACCATGTTAGATGTCGATGATGAAACCATTGATACTCACCTTTCATTAGGCTCGCTTTTTAGAAAACGCGGCGAAGTCGACCGCTCCATCAGAATTCATCAAAACTTAATTGCCAGACCTAGCTTAACCACAGAACAACGTGATATTGCTATGATGGAGTTGGGTAAAGATTATTTAGCGGCTGGTTTCTACGACAGAGCTGAAGAAATATTTTTAAACCTTGTTAGTCAAGATGATCATAGTGAAGAAGCTGAAACTCAGCTGATCTCTATTTATCAAGTTACCAAAGAATGGCAGAACGCCATTAACATCACTAAAGGTTTAAGCCGCAAGCGTCAGCAAGTTTTAAAATCAATTACAGCCCATTTTTATTGTCAGCTTGCTGATGAATCTACAGATGGCGCTGAGAAAATCAAATTACTACAACAAGCAATTAAACTCGATGATAAATGTGGTCGTGCTTGGTTAACTTTGGCAAAAATTTATCTCGATTCAAATCAAGTTAATTTATGTAAAAAAGCTATCTTGGAACTAAAATTAGCTGATATTGAATTATTTTCTGATGCCATTGGTGTTGCAAAACAAGTCTATCGCGACACAAACGACGCTGAAGGTTATCAATCCTTGTTACAACAAGCCCTAGAGGCAGGCGCTGGGGCAAGTGTCATTATTGCACTAGCAAAACACATGATTGAACAAGGTAATACCAAAAATGCTGAAAAGATGGTGTTAGATCATCTTTACCGTCACCCAACGATGAAGGGTTTTCAGCATTTAATGCAACTACATATCAAACAAGCAGAAGATGGCCAAGCTAAACAAAGTTTATCTATGCTTGAAAAGTTAGTTGAACAACAGATTAAATTTAGACCCAGTTATCGTTGCTGCTCATGTGGTTTCCCAGCGCACAGTTTGTATTGGCATTGTCCGTCTTGTAAAGAATGGGGCAGCATCAAACGTGTTAAAGGCTTAGACGGCGAATAACGCCAGAGTATGGCAATATGCGTGGCCAAAGGTAACAACGATAACCGATTAAAACATTGGGTTACCAATCAAACATTTCATTTAATACCCTATAGCTGAAATGCGTTAATAAACACCTTACGGAGTAAACATGGCAGATAAACCGATTGTAGTAGCCTTAGATTATGACAATAAAAATGAGGCACTATCACTGATTGATAAGCTTGATCCATCTATGTGTCGCCTTAAAGTAGGCAAAGAAATGTTTACTTTATTTGGACCACAATTGGTAAAAGACATCCATGATCGTGAATTCGATTTATTTCTAGATTTAAAATTTCATGATATTCCTAATACTGTAGCAAAAGCCGTGTCTGCAGCAGCGGACCTTGGTGTTTGGATGACGAACGTCCATGCAAGTGGTGGGTTAGCGATGATGCAGGCAGCAAAAAATGCATTAGGCAATTATGGTAATGACGCACCTTTGCTAATCGCTGTAACAGTATTAACGTCAATGAGTGATGAAGATTTATCATTATTAGGGATAAATGTTCCTGCATCTGAACATGTTAAACGTTTAGCTGCGCTAACACACCAAGCTGGTCTTGATGGCGTTGTGTGTTCAGCTCAAGAAGCCACTATGCTTAAAACAAGCTTTGGTAAAGACTTTAATCTAATCACTCCAGGTATTCGCCCTGTTGGTGCTGATGTTGGTGATCAACATCGCGTAATGACGCCACCGAAGGCGATTGCTGCGGGCTCTGATTATTTAGTGATTGGTCGCCCAATTACTAAAGCAACCGATCCATTAGCTTCATTACATCAAATCGTTAATTCATTAACGTAATCATGTAGATATTGAACAATATTCTAATAGTATCACCTAAGCAGGAGTGCATAATGTTTGATTATCATGGAAAGAACGTTGTTGTTATTGGTGGTACAAGTGGCATTAATCTTGGTATTGCTTGCGCTTTTTCTCAGCAAGGGGCAAATGTTGCTGTTGCCAGTCGCAGTATTGAAAAAGTGTGTGCTGCTGTAGATGCTTTAAAGTCAGCTAACCCTCGAGGTCAGCACATAGGCGTGAGTTTTGATGTCAGAGATCCTGAAGCTGTTGCTTCGGGTTTTTCAGAGATTGAAGCACAGTTCGGCCATATTGATGTGTTGGTCAGTGGCGCTGCAGGAAACTTTCCAGCACGAGCGAAAGATTTATCGGTAAATGGCTTTAAATCGGTTATGGATATTGATTTACTTGGCAGCTTTCAAGTGATTAAACAAGCATATCCATTATTGGCGAAAGGCATAAAAGAGACTGATGGCAAAACGTCTGCCAGTGTCATTCAAATTTCAGCACCTCAAGCCTATGTGCCAATGGCGTTACAAGTGCACGTATGTGCAGCAAAAGCGGGTGTTGATATGCTGACACGTACCTTAGCCATAGAATGGGGCGTTGAAGGTATTCGAGTCAATTCTATTGTGCCGGGTCCTATCGCAGAAACTGAAGGTTTTGATCGCTTAGCACCGAGTAAAGCATTAAAATCGATGATAGCTGATAGTGTGCCGCTTAAACGTAACGGACAAAAACAAGATATTGCCAATGCTGCGTTATTTCTAGCATCTGACATGGCTTCATACATTACCGGAACAATATTACCTGTCGATGGTGGTTGGTCATTAGGTGGTGCAGGTGCTGCAATGGATGCATTAGCAAAACATTTACCTGAACAGTAATACAATTTTTTTAAAGGTGATTTAAATGGCCAACGCATTGCAAGAGCAATTGCTAAAAGCAGGACTCGCGAGTAAGCAAAAAGCGCGAGACGTTAAAACTCAAAAACGTAAACAGAAAAAAGCCAAGGTCGATGACGGCAGTGCTGATTTGAAACAGCAAATTGCAGATCAAAAGTTAGCGCAAGCAGAAAAAGATCGCGCTTTAAACGAGAAACGATTTGCAGAGGCGAGTGAGAAAGGTCAAGTCCGTGGTCTTATTACCGAGTTTAATAAGTTTGCCATTAGCATTCCTAAAGATGCTGAAATCAAATTTAATTTCACTATGAGCACTAAGATTTTATCTATTTACGTAACAGAAAAGCTGCAAGGTCAGTTATTATCTGGCGCTGTAGGTATCGTACGCCACGAAGATAAGAGCTACCTTGTACCTCACAAACTGGCTGAGCGTGTAAACTTATTGGTACCTGAGTGGTGTGGTTATTTATGGGAAGAAAATACCAATACCCAAACTGAACAAGTTGAACAAGCAGATGATCCATACGCAGATTATGCAATTCCTGATGATTTAATGTGGTAAACACGGAGTAAACTCTCATTATTCAAATGATGTGTTTAATGGCGAATTCGTTTACACAAATCATAATTATTAAAGCCTCTTTACGGGGCTTTTTTATTGCTTAAATTTATAATTAAATACCATTTCATTCATGCTTTACTAGGTAATCATCGTGCTTAAAAAAACTCACTACTATAGAAATGGTGCTGATTACCGAGAAGGGCAGCAAGCCAATTTTATTGATATCAAACATACTTTTGGTTTGAGGCATATTAGTGTCGGCAAATGGGTTACTAGAGAAGAGTCTAACATTGCAGCTAATCTAGTTTTTGATTCATTAGCTGATTTATCACAGATATTACAAGTGCCTACAAGGTTACTGGGGTTACGACAAACATTGAACTTGTTATTTGGCCGAGGGGGGCAAAAAGGTGTACAGGCTCATTATTCCCCGACCACGAAAGAACTAGCTTTAGCTAAAAATGCAGGTGCAGGAGCTTTAGCACATGAGTTCTGGCATGCATTTGATCATTATATTGTTGATAAGGCTTTTGATGTTGGTAGCAATATGAGGAGTTCCCATTCTGCCTTTAGCGTTAAATACAGCTGTGCATCTGATTTATGGCTCAAAGATGTGTTGTTAAAACCTCACCAACTAAATGACAAGCTGTCAGCGTTATTTAAATTGGTATTGTTGAGTGATGACGGCAAGAGTGCAAGTGATTATGTGAACAAGGCTATCGCCATTGATAAGCAGCAAGGAAGTTACTATTTCTCTAAACCTACAGAGCTAATGGCAAGGGCATTTGAGGCTGCAATTGAATCAGACGGTCATATTCATAACCAGTATTTGGTCTCAGGGACATTAGATACCGATACTGTTTCAAAAATGATATATCCCTCTATGGAGCATCGCAAACAGATCATGGCTTGTATTATAGATTATTTTGCATTGCTGGGTGCTGCTTACGAGCAACAGCAATAAAAGTTACTTATCTAATATCGTTCTTATTTTATCAATAAAACTCTGCTAATTATCTAAGATAATTGACAGTAGTTATCTTTCCAAAGTGCTTTTAGAAATATCCTTTTTTTATGTGGTTAACATGCGATTGAACTTGTGTTTATTGCGACTTTTGTATAAATTGAAACAACTGTTTTAATTATCTGTTTAAGAGTCTGATATGAACCCTTACCAAGCACCTTTAAAAGACATGCAGTTTTTATTAGAAAATGTCTTCGACGCCACCAATACTTGGCAAAACATGCCTGCTATGGCTGAAATGGTCGATATGGATACTGCTGTCGCTATTTTAGATGAAGCGAGCAAGATAAGCCGTGACCTAATTCAACCTATTAACCGAAATGGGGATGAACAAGAAGTCAGACATATTGATGGTAAGGTCATCACACCGGATGGGTTTAAAGAAACTTACCAGCAATTTTCAGAAGGTGGTTGGGTAGGACTTTGTGGTGAGCCAGATTTTGGTGGTATGGGAATGCCGAAAATGCTTGGTGTATTAGTTGATGAGATGAATTACAGCGCCTGTAACTCATTTACTTTATATAGTTCACTGACTGCTGGCGCCGCATTATGTATTAATGCGCACGCAACAGAAGAGTTAAAAGAAAAATATTTACCTAATCTTTATTCTGGCCAGTGGTCAGGTGCAATGGACATGACTGAGCCGCAAGCGGGTTCAGATTTACGTAACATTCGTACTAAAGCTGAACCGCAAGATGATGGCAGTTACTTAATTTCTGGTAGCAAAATTTTCATTACCGGTGGCGATCATGATTTAACAGAAAACGTTATTCACTTAGTGTTGGCTAAATTGCCTAACTCCAGTGGTATATCTTTATTTTTAGTGCCTAAAATCAATGTTAATGATGACGGTTCATTAGGTGATTCTAATGGGGTGACTGTTGGTTCTATAGAACATAAAATGGGCCTTAAAGCATCTGCCACATGTGTGATGAATTACGACAATGCCAAAGGTTTTTTAGTTGGTAGAGTCGATCGTGGCTTGGTGTGTATGTTCACTATGATGAACTATGAGCGCTTGGCTATTGGTATTCAAGGTTTAGGCAGTGCTCAAGGTGCTTATCAAATGGCTGCCGACTATGCTAAAGAACGTGTACAAGGCGTCGCAGCAGGAGGGTCAGCAACTGGCGCTACTGCAGATCCAATTATTGTGCATGGCGATGTGCGTCGTATGCTATTAACAATCAAGTCAATTACTGATGCGGGTCGTGCATTATCAGTGTTTACTGGTAAACAACTTGATTTGGCCAAGCACAGTGAAGGTGATGTTAAAGCAAAAGCGACAAAATATGTTGGCTTATTAACACCAGTTTCTAAAGCCTTCTTAACTGACCGTGGTTTAGACGCTACAATCATGGCGCAACAAGTATTCGGTGGTCATGGTTATATTCGCGAAACGGGTATAGAACAATTTGTCCGTGACACGCGAATAGCGCAGATTTATGAAGGAACAAACGGCATTCAGGCTATCGACTTTTTAGGTCGTAAAGTCACAGGTGACAATGTCGCAACGTTAACTAGTTTCGTTGCTGAGATTAACCAAGAGTTAGCCGGTTTTGAACATGTGTCTGACGCTGACAAAAAGGCGATCAGCTTGCGCTTTGATAATTTACTCACCATTGCAAATCACATCAATGAGCATAAATTAACTCAGCCAGCATTAATTAATGCGAGTGCGGTTGATTTCTTAGATGCATTTGGTTTTATCCTTTACGGTTATTACTCATTGCTGATGGCTGAACGTTCACAAGGCCATGAAGATCAAAGTTTTGCGCAACAAAAACAATTTGTGGCAAAGTTCTATATGGACAAAGTTCTGCCTAAAGCGGATTTCCATATTGCGCAGGTTAGTCAAGGTGATGATGCTATTATGGCAATGCCTGCAGACTTGTTTTAAATTATCGACTTGTAAGCACTTATCAGAAAAAAGCACCTTAATTTAAGGTGCTTTTTAGTATCTACAATAAATAAGCTTAAGCAGCAATTTGCTTGATAGCGCAAAGACCGATACTTAAGGTTTAAGGCAAATCATTCAACGTTTGCAGCAAAAGGGCACTAAAAGGTGCCAGTCTGGCTTTTTTTGCTTTAGGGCTTAAGCCGTTTTCTATGATGACAAAAGCATATTGCTTACCATTATCTGCATCTAAATATCCTGCCAAGTTTTCTACGCCCATCATAGTGCCGGTTTTAGCGGCCACTTCACTCTTTAACGGTGGTTGATTAAAATATTTTTTGTATTTGAGGGTGCCAGACTCACCAGAAACGGGTAGTAATGTTTCTAGATAGTTTAATTGCTCGTCTGTTTTGATTAGTTGTAATAGCGCCATCATTTGATGGGCTGTAATAAGGTTGTAACGTGACAAGCCAGAGCCATCGACAATGTTTGCTTCAATATAAGGTAAACCAAGTTCTAGCATTATATGCTCAATGGCTTTTGCTCCGACTAAAAATCCATCTTTAGGTACAGTATTATTCCACTGTATCTCATCTAAAGGGGCTGCTTGCTCAGTTCGTAATTGCTTTTGGTATTGAAAAAAATACTGTCTGCCAATTTGTTTTAATAAACTGTCAGCAATTAAATTATCAGATTTTTGTAACATGGTTTTTAATAAAACGGGTAGCGGTTTTGATTGATGTGTTGCAATGACTGTTTGTGGCTGATTAACCTTTGATACAGTGTTAATACTAAGATAGTTAATCTTGTTTTGTTGCAGTAAATCTTCAATTACCCCTTTGCTGTATAAACTCGGATCGTTTACTGCTATCGCTAATCGAATGGATTTGTTGCCTGGGTAACAACCATCAATTTGATAATGGTTATTATCAAATCGTTGCATATGCAATTCACAAAAATGTTTTTGTGCTTCTTTTACATCAATGGTTTGATCAAACTTAGCTGTTGATGTCATCGTGATTGGATAAATTGATTTAATTGAAACGGTAGACGCCACTTTAGACGGCGTCAGCGTCGCTTTAACGCAATTTCTATCAATAATGTAATTTGACACCGGCGCCGCATAACAAATGCCTAAATCGTCCCAAGCCCAGCCTGGTGCGCGAGTTTGTTTAGACTCTTCTGCAACTAGATATACATCACCGCTAATATTACTGATCCCTTTTTGCTTTAATTGTAGGATGAGCGCATCGAGGTGTTTACGTTTTAGGGTTGGATCCCCTTGAAAGTGGATATACAGGTTACCGTTTAAGACATTGTTATTGATAACACCGTCATGAGTAATTTGGGTTTCATAATGAAAATCTTTACCTAATTGATGGCTCGCAGCTACTGCAGTGATTAACTTCTGAATGCTAGCAGGTAACATTAAGGTATTATCATTCAGTGTATAGATGTTTTTTTGGCTTTCAACATCCCAAACACTCACTGATATCTGTGACTGTGATGGGCTGATGATATTCATCATATTAGTTAAATAGTCATTTGCTAACACTGGAAAACTCATTGCCAGAATGACTACCGTAAAGGATAAGGCTCGAATAGGAAAAGGCATAATTAGATACAATCAATATAGGTAAAGTTAAAATACGTCATTTACGCGTGGTTTACATTAAAGATCTTTGCTTGTGGCTGAGAAAGAGTCGATTTTACAGAAAATATTGGGTCACTTTCGTGAGTAAATCGTTAGCGTTTAAGCCCAAATATATTAATTGTTTCTCATAAACTAACCAAACACGTGTTTAAGTTGAGAAAAACCTTGCTCGAACGCAGTTAAGTCGGTAATTTCTATCTCCAATTATTTTAGTAAATTTGTTATTGCGTCGTTTCAGATATATCGATTGATAGATTAAGCATTTTATTGTTCAAACCTAGAATAAAAATAGGGCTGATGCTTAAATTCAATACGAATAGTCATTTAAAAACGGCGAACTCAGTGAGTAACACTGAGAATCATTTAAGGAGGTTGCCTTGCTGGACAAGCTAGGTGGTATCGCATTACAAGCTGAATCATTAAAATGGTTATTAGATCCGATTCAGTTTAAAACTGAATTACTTTCACGCATCGCGAACGCGAAAAAAGCGATCTATATAGCTGCGTTGTATTTGGAAGATGACGAAGCAGGACGCGAAGTCTTAAATGCGTTATTAGCAGTAAAAGCTGCCAATCCTGAAATTAATATTGTTGTACTAGTAGATTATCATCGTGCACGTCGTGGCTTAATTGGCCATAAAGGCGATAGCGGTAATTACATTATGTACCGCAAAGCTATGGCTGAAGCTGAAGTCCCATTTGATATTCTTGGGGTGCCTGTTAAATCCCGTGAATTTATGGGCGTTTTGCACCTTAAAGGTTTCATTATCGATGATGCTGTCATCTTCAGTGGTGCAAGTATCAATAATATCTATTTCCAGCAATTTGAAAAATATCGCTTTGATCGCTATCACCTGATTGAATCTGCTGAACTTGCAAGAAGCATGACTGCATTTATTCATAAGTATTTAGTTAGCGATCCAGCAGTTTGCTCATTAACGCAAGATAGCAGTAGCGAGCAGTGCCCTGAAAAGAACGATATTCGCACATTCAAGACGCGTCTAGGGCGTTCTAAATACGAATTTGAAAGTACGCGTATTGGTAATCGTGTGACACCGCTTGTGGGGTTAGGCCGTAAAAAGAATAAGCTTAATGAAGTGGTTGTTAAGCTTGTCGATGAGTCTCAAGAGTCATTGTTTATTTGTACGCCATATTTTAATCCACCTAATGCCTTGGTGCGTGCACTGACTCGTCATCTTCGTAATGGCAAAAGTATTGATATTGTTGTCGGTGATAAAACGGCTAACGATTTTTATATACCACCTGAAAAAGAATTCTCTACCATTGGTGCATTGCCGTATATGTACGAGCAATCGTTACGCAAGTTTGTTAAGCGCCAACAATGGGCTGTTGAAAATGGTCAGCTTAGGATCCACCTTTGGAAAAATGGAATTAATAGTTACCATTTGAAAGGGATCAGTGCTGATGGCAAAAAACACCTCATCACAGGCTCTAATCTTAACCCACGGGCTTGGGCTTTGGATCTAGAAAATGGCTTACTACTGCATGATGAATCTGGTGCTTGGAAGGCCAATTTTGAAGCTGAACAAGAACTGATCCTTACCCACACTGAGAAGCTGTTTCATTACAGTCAAATTGAAACTTTACAGAAATATCCAGTTCCTGTGAAAAAAATTATGACTAGAATTAAACGCTTAAAAGCTGATTTTTTACTACGTAGAATATTATAGCTAGGCAAAAATCATTCATCACCTTAATTGGTGATGAATATTTTTGAACGTAAAAGTAAACGACTGCATCTATTTGTGTTTAATACACTATCATTTGATACTAAGATAATTATGTATCAAGCAAGCATGATAATTTTCCTTAATAGCAAAACTATAGCTGTCCTTAAGTCATTCCCATATTGCGATAGAAAGAGAGTCCACCATGTTGGCGATACCACCTGAGCAGCAACATGCTGTTCATCGTCTGTACCAATACAGAAAATCAATTTCAACAAAACCTTTTGCAGCTAGAGGAATGAAGCTTATTCGTTGCCCATGGTGTTTATTAGGAGAGATTTTCTGCACCTGTGAGCATAGGCAGTATCTCAACACATCAGCTAGCTTTATGTTGATCATGTATGATGACGAAGTATTAAAGCCGACAAATAGTGGTCGTCTCATTGCTGATACCGTGCCTAATACCAGCGCTTTTCTTTGGTCGCGTAAAGAGCCCAATAAGCAAATGATTGAGATGATTAATGATGCTCAATATCAGCCTTTGTTAATTTTCCCAGCTCAATATGCACAAGAAGGCCAGCAAGTGGTAGAGCATATTGATCAACTATCAGTGTGCAAACAGTCAAACATTGATAATGCAGTTAATGCTTCTTTAGCGCATCAAGCTGATAAGCCTAAAAAAATACCGTTACTCATTTTACTGGATGGTAGCTGGCGCCAAGCGATTAAAATGTTTCGCAAGAGTCCATACCTTCATGATTTACCTTTGCTATCTTTTAATCCGGAAACCTTAGCCACTTATGAATTAAGAAAGGGCAGTCATGACTTTCAGTTGTCTACCGCTGAAGTTGCTGCATTAGCGTTTAGCGCGATAGATGAACCTAAAAATGGTGAGGCATTATCATCTTGGTTTGAATTATTTGTGGAGTCCTCTTTGCTTGGGCGTAATAGACGCTTAAAACAAGACATTGTGCCAATCGAAAACTATATTGATAAGTTTAAACAAGCTATGATAATAGCCAAAGAAGGCTAGTTTTTCTTTTTAACTTAATTGATTTTTGGATAATTTGTAAATCAGTTTAATTGTTTACGCATAGGATGCGCGCTTAGTATGTTTGATAATAAATTAATTGTTCTTTACCGTTTAGAGCCAGGTTGTTTAGGACCAGATGGTATAGATCACATTGATACCTTTTGTAATCTTGCTCAGCAAACGTTAGCTGCGTTTGATACAGACAGTTGCCAGTGGTTACTTGAACCTCGTTTTAATAAACAATTAGACGAAATGGCTTATTGTTTAGCCAATAAAATGCTCACTCGCGCGCAAGCTGCAAAATATTTACAGCGCTTTGGTCATGACCTTGAACAAGTACAAGAAGTGTTTGAAGATAAACTGACTGATTTAATCAATCAATATATTGCTCGTAAGTCGTAAGCGTTCGACTGCTTTCAATCAATAAAGGCGTCGACATGCAACAGCCAAGTTCTCACATATCTACAACAGCCCCAGCATTAACTGCGTTATTAAAACAACAATTTGGTTTTGATCAATTTCGTGAAGGGCAACAAGCTGTCATTGAACATATATTGTCAGGGCATTCTTCTTTAGCCATTTTTCCAACGGGTTCTGGTAAGTCACTATGCTATCAATTTAGTGCACTGCAGCTTGCTAATGTAACGTTAGTGATTTCGCCACTGTTGGCCTTAATGAAGGATCAAATTGCTTTCTTACATAGTAAAGGAATTAGTGCAGCGAGTATTGATTCAAGTTTGACCTATGAACAAAGCCAGCAAGTGATGCGTGATGTGCGTAGCGGGCAGACTAAAATATTAATGGTGTCTGTTGAACGTTTTAAAAATGAACGCTTTAGGCAGTTTTTATCTTCAATTACTATTTCGTTATTGGTTGTTGATGAAGCGCACTGTATCTCTGAGTGGGGTCACAATTTCAGGCCTGACTATTTGAAAATTCCTGTTTATTGTCAGGAGTTCGCTATTCCTCAAGTATTGCTATTAACAGCAACAGCAACTGCCAAAGTAAAACAGGATATGGCTAAGCGGTTTAATATATTGCCTCAGCAAGTGGTTCAAACAGGGTTTTATCGAGCTAACCTTGATATCAGTGTATTACCCGTTTTAGAAAGTGAAAAAAATACCAGCTTGAGCCATTGCGTCAGCCAGTATAACGGTGCGGGCATTATATACGTGACTTTGCAAAAAACGGCTGAGGATGTTGCGCAGTACTTAACGACTCAAGGCTTTCAGGCCACGGCTTATCATGCGGGGCTTGAATCTGATATTCGAAATCAGATCCAATATCGTTTCATGAATGGCGAAATCAATATTATTGTCGCTACCATTGCTTTTGGCATGGGGATAGATAAAAGTAACATACGCTTTGTTATCCATTATGATTTACCCAAATCGATTGAGAATTACAGCCAAGAAATTGGCAGAGCTGGGCGTGATAATGGTCTGTCACATTGTGTCACTTTAGCAAACAAAGATGGTCTCAGTACCATAGAAAACTTTGTTTATGGTGATACTCCAGAGCCCAGTGCCATTGCCAAATTAATTCAGCATATCAGCGCTGAAGTGGATAATGGCCGCTGGGAAATGCAAGAATCTAGTATATCCAGCAGTTGCAATATCAAGTTATTGCCGCTTAAAACCTTATTGGTTCAACTTGAATTAGCCAAGGTCGTTAAACCTAGTTTTGCTTATTTTGCTGAGTTTAAGTATCAATTTCTAGTTGATAAACAGCAATTACTTGCAGGCTTTGATGAGCAAAGGCAGACATTTTTAAATCAAATTTTTGAACATACACGTTTTAAGAAGGTTTGGGGTCAACTAGATTTTGATAGTTTATATCAAGCTTATGGGGCTGAAAGGCAGCGTGTGGTTGCAGCATTAGAGTATCTTGCAGATAAGCAGATGATCTTATTAGAGACCAAAAAAATCACACAAGTTTTCGAAGTAAACCCTGCAGCGCTAGTGCAAAAAGATCTCATTGGTCAGTTATCAGATTACTTCCAGAGCAATGAAGTCAAAGAAATCGCTCGTTTAAATCAATTGTTAGCTTTTTTTGAATCACAAACCTGTATTACAGCGCGGTTAGCGCATTACTTTGACGATAATGCGGCGCCTTCGCAGTGTGGTCATTGTAGTGTTTGTCGTGGAAAACCGGCCATTTTGCCGCAAAAAGCCATAGCACCCATTGAAAACTTAACCGACATCCAAGCACATTTAGACAGCTTTAATCAGCACATGCTAACAAAAGGGCATCTATCTGTTTCAGTATCTGTGCAAGCTAAGTTTTTGGCAGGTATGACCGTGCCTATATTCGCCAGAATAAGAGTGAAACAGTTACCGGGTTTCGGTTATTGTAGTGAGTATCGTTATCAAGATATCGTTAACTGTATCGACAAATATAACCAAAATGGAGCGCATTAAAATGAAGAACAAAGCAGTTGAGGGCTTGCTAAAGAAACATGAAAAACTTAACCATTTAGAAGGCGTTAAAGTTATCTCTCACATACAAAGAGAGAAAGAAGAGTGGGTGCTGCATACACTTATGATAGACGGTTATGACGTTCCATTTAAATTTAAGCGACCTAAAAAGTATAAGTCGCTTAAAGATCAATTAGTGAGCCTTATTTACTACACCGATGAAGAAACGGTTGCAGGTTTTACCATAGAAGTAATGCAAGTGGTGCGGGTTAAACGTTATTAACATGTTTTTATCTGCCAATCAGTAAGTTAACCTACACCGCGAGCACCAATCCTGTTTTATTGATTACCTGTGTACTGGTAATCACTTTTGACTTGCCAAATACGGTAACGAAGTTCGGCACCTTCAGGCAAATAAAAGACCTTAGGTAAGCGGCTGTCATAATCAATTGTAATACTTTCCCCTAGCGTCACAAATTTTGCTGTTTTAGGCTCGCGACACATCATCATTGTACTTGGCCCATCGGTCAATTTATCAAGTGTATAGTAACTATAACCCCAACCTTGCAGGTTTTGCTTTTCAATTTCGCCCATCAATCGATGTTGATTACAGTCGACCATTTTGTTTTGACCAATCTGAATTTCCACTTTATAACTCGCTTCATCGTCACGTTTAGAAAGCGATAATATATGCTGTACTTGGTTCTCTGTAGGCTTAGGAAACATTTTAGCTTGTTCAATTTCTTGATAGCTCTCTTGTGTAAATGAATGACTTGAAATCATGTTAGGGCGCTCAAATTGATTCGGCACAGGACTAGTCGCTACAGATGAAAATGACATAGTGGCAATGGCGCCAACTGCAGACAACTTGATTAGATTTTTAAATGCGCTGTTAAGACTAATTTTCATATGGATTCTCACTTGTAAAATGCTAGTGTATTACTGGTATCTAAAACCTTGTTATAGATATAAACGGTTTGGGGTTCAAAAAGGGTTTTATTTTTTTATTTATTTCACGAGGATTTTACGATAAGCGCACCTCATGAAAGCTTAAAATATCTTTTATATTCAATGTTTTTCATTTTATATATTAAATTCCATTGCTTAAATAAATAATTTTAATACACTGGTGAAGTATACTTTTTATGTGTATTGCTAAAGCGACTTGTAGGTCACTAGTGCAGATTGACTGTTTCGAAATATGATTTTCACATTGATGAATAGGATGTTCTCTTGAATACTAATCTTGAAAATTCTGCACAAATATTACGTATGGCTGTGCCGCAAATGTCAGCGTTAAACATTCCTGTCACGCCTGAAAATTATGCCATTTGGTATCAATACTATTCAGAAACCAATTTGAGTTTAAAGCGTGCGATTGATGGTCTTCTTGCTAATGAGGTTGAATTTACCCCTTCAGTCAATCAAGGTTTATACAATAACTTCATACAAGAGCAATCGCCTGAAGTGATTGAGAATGTCCAGATTGAAACCCAGCTACTCATTAATAGCTTAGTGAATCGCATTAATCAGTTTGCTTCTGGTACCGATGACTTCTCAAGTAATCTCTCACATTTTAATCAAGAGCTTCAAACAGAGCTTAACCCTCAAACACTGAATGAACTAGTCGTTAATATTAGCTCAGAGATAGAGCAGGTCATCTCTAATAACCAATCAATGAAAGCCGATATTGAAACTTTAGGGGACGAGTTGAGCCAACTTAAAGAAGAGATGGATAACCTCAGTAAAGTGGCTATGACCGATGAGCTCACCTCCTTAAATAATCGCCGCGCCTATGAAATATTTTCAACGGAACAAGTCAGCTTATTCACTCAAAACCAAATACCTTGCAGTTTACTGATGGTTGATATTGATCATTTCAAAGCATTTAATGATACCCACGGTCACTTAGTGGGTGATAAGGTTTTATCATTTGTCGGTTTTGCATTAAAACAGTCAGTGAAAGGCAATGACTTTGTCGCGCGTTATGGTGGTGAAGAGTTTGTTGTTCTTTTACCTAACACAGAATTTAAAGATGCATTTACTGTTGCTGAAGGTATAAGAGAGCGTATTGCCGCGCGGCAACTAACGATTGGCAAAGAAAACAAACAGCAACTAGGTAATATTACTGTGTCGATTGGACTTGCCAATATTCAACCAGGGGATGATTCTGAAACCTTATTAAAACGCGCAGACGATATGTTGTATCAAGCAAAATCATCTGGCAGAAACTGTGTGAAAGGCTAATAATCTAAGCGTCCAAACTAGTATGAATGTTATGACTGTCATCATTGACGCTTATCTAAATTTTACTACTGTCTAACACTGACGGCCAATAAGTACAATTGTAGTTATTGGCACTTAATGTCGATAGTTTAGTTAAACTGCAAATACATTAATTAACTCAATCCAATCTTTTTCTAATTGACTAAATGTTTTCCCCGTTAAGGTGTGTGGCTCGCCACCTTTGTATAATTTTAAATAAATATCTAACCCGTAACGCTCAATGATAAATTGCGTAAATGCACCTTCTTGCAGATATGCGAGCTTCCTAGCGGTTCCAGTTTTTGCTGAATGCCTAATATCTTCTGCTTCAGTCAGTGAAATCAAACTCCCATATTTTGCTGATTGCTCTGCAACAGCCCTATATAAGTCAGTGCCAAAATCTGGATATTCTGGTGTTCCACCAAAGCGATGCTGTAAAAACACGGCAAGGCCGTCATCATAAAAACGATCTTCATATCCATTTTTCTTTTGTTTTCTAAATGCACTAACGGCATAAACGTGAGTCAATTCATGGATAATAGCCATACCAGAGTGTTCAGGCTGGCTATCTGAAAAAGCAGCTAGGACTCTTTTTCGGGGATATGTATTGTGTTCCAATCTTGGTAAGGCGTGCGTCTTTTTTTGGAAACATAAATAATGAGATGCTCGTTAATCGGAGTTCCAACATAGACCGAAGACTGCTGTAAATAAGATAGAACGACTTCTCTATTTTTAGCAACACGGTTCGCTAACTGCTTTACGGTGTTAAGAGAAATGTTTTTATCGTATTCAATGGTGAAGTTTTCCGTTTGATAGCTTTCTGCGTTAACAATCAATGAAACTGTACATAGCAAGCCAATCATGCATTTTCTAATCATAGTATTGTCAAATTCCGTTTTGATTTAAATTCTTTATATCCTTGCCCAAACTGAACAGAAATCCATGCTATTAGCTTCCTGTCCAGCCGTTCAGCCGTTTAGAATCTGTTGAGTCACTCTTAACTCAATCATGTTTAAACATTTATTATCACAGGATCATTTACTTTTGGTTTGATGTAGATGAAGTAGGCATGTCCATGTGCATTTTGATCAAATGCTCCTCCATATCAAATGAGACTGCAAAACCAAGATTCTTTGCAAGATTTGCCATGCTGCGGTTTTCAAACATGGTGAAGCCTGCAAGTACCGGAGTATCGGTAGTTTTATAGTAATCGACTAACTTTTCTAGCAATAATTTGCCTAGGCCAATCCCTTGGTAATCTCCACGTACAGCCATAGCAAATTCAGCTTCGGTATTATCAGGGTCAGTTGATGCCCTAACAGCGCCAAGGGTGATTGATTCACCATTATCGTCCTCTGCGGTAGCGATGAATGCCATTTCGCGGGCGTAATCAATTTGGGTTAATACTGCCATTTCTTCATGGGTCATACGAGAGCGCACACCAAAATAGCGCTTGTATCTGTCTTCATCACTAAGTGAATTATCAAAGGCTAAATGCTTAGGTTCGTCTTCTGGTAAAATGGGTCTAAGCATGACTTTTAAGCCATTTTTCAAGACGGCTGTTTGTTCTAACTCTTTTGGATAAGGCATGATGGCCAAGCGCGTTTTAGGGTCGATATCGGCTTGGTTCAATTTCATATTCACATCAAGCAAAGTGATCGTCTTACCCGCTGCCAGAACGGGATTTAAATCCAATGATGCAATTTCGGGGCAATCAATTATAAGATGCGATATTTGCGTCAGCATGACACACAAGGCATTCATGTCTAAACCTAAAGGCAAATGTCTGTCTCTAAGCTTATTCGCTTTTAGAGCTTGAATGACCATGTATCGTGCTAGTGTCATGTTCAAAGGTGGTAGGGCAACTGACGCATCACGGGTAGGATCCCACTCAGAACCTCCTTCACCCAAACAAATAGCTGGACCAAACACAGGGTCATTAATAACAGAAACTCGTACTTCCTGCGCTCCTGCTGTTAAGGCCATTTTTTGCACTATCATGCCGTCAATCTTGGCATCTGGATTAATCTCTTTAACGCGACTTATTATTGAATGTGCCGCTTGTCGGACTTCATCATCGTTGGTTAGATTAAGCATGACGCCATGAGCATCTGACTTATACATTAAATCTGGTGACTGTACTTTAAGCGCAACAGGATATCCAAGTTCGTTGGCAAGCTTAATGGCTTCATCTGCAGTTTTAGCAAAACAAGTTTGAATGGTATTCAGGCCATAAGCTTTTAAAATGTCGCTGGTTTCATGGGTTTCTAAAATGAAACGTTGCTCATTTTGCGCCTTTTGCAGCAGCTTTCTCGCACTGTTTGCATCAGCAGGGATATTATCAGGAATAGATTGCGGTACTTCTTGAAGCAACCTTTGGTTACGTCGATATTCAACCATGTGCATGAAGGCTTTCACTGCGCCTTCCGGCGTTCGATAAGTTGGGATCACCGCTTTATTAAACAGTTTTCTTGCCTGGTAAGCTGAGTTTTCACCGCTCCAATTGGTTAAGATATTCAGTCGATTTCGATTCGGGTGAGCTTTAATTGCAGCAATTAAACTATTGGCAATTTCGTCACTTTCTTCTAATGCTGAAGGGGAATGCAATACTAAGATGGCATCCATTTCCTGGCTGTCCATCAAGATATTTAATGCCTTGGTATATCGTTCGCTATTGGCATCACCGACAATATCGATTGGGTTTTGGCCAGACCATGTTGTTGGCAAGATTTCATTGAGTTTATTAATGGTGTCTTCTGATAGTTGAGCTAATTTACCGCCTTTTATTATGAGCTCATCAGCAGCGAGTACCGCAGGGCCGCCGCCATTACTTATAATGGCAACACGTTCACCTTTAAGGGGGGTTGAATGGGCTAAACTTTCAACTGCAGCAAACAGCTCTATTAAATCATTAACACGTAGCATACCAGCACGTTTAAATGCCGCTTCATAAACCGCATCATTTCCGCCTTTACCACCAGTATGTAGCATGGCGGCTGCGATGCCTTCTTGGCTACGACCTGATTTAATCACAAAGATGGGTTTATTACGCGCTGCTGCTCGGGCTGCGGACAGGAAATGGCGTTTTTCATTGATAGAATCGATATAAAGCATAATGGCGCTGGTGCTGCTATCTCTACCGAGATAATCCAGCAACTCATCAAAATCAATATCTGATGCATCCCCTAGGGATATAAATGATGAAAAGCCGATGTCTTTGTTATTGGCCCAATCGAGCACCGTAGTACAAATTGCTGCGGATTGAGACACAAATGCGATTTTGCCTTTCTTGGCACTGCTATGGGCTAAGCTGGCATTAAGACCAATAGGTGGAATTATCATACCTAGGCTGTTTGAGCCTAAAATGCGCATGCCAAAACGTTTAGCGTGCTGCTGAGTCAAACTGAGTAAACTCACACCATTGTCATCATATTCATTGGCCATGCCCGATGCCATGATAATGACTACCTTACAACCAAATTGCGCTAAGGTTTCTACAATACTGGGGACTCGACTTGCTCGAGTACAGATGATGGCTAAGTCAGGTTTGATGGGCAGAGATTCAATATTAGGGTAGGCCAATACGCCCATCACGGCGTCGTATTTAGGCGTCACCGGCATGATCGGGCCTGAAAATCCGCTACCCAGTAAGTTCTTCATTAATACGCGACCTGCGCGCTTTTCTTTATTTGATGCACCAATGACGGCAATAGACTTTGGTTTAAATAAAGCGTGAATACTTCTCTGACTCATAATGCCTCACTTTCGAGTGGACTAACTATTAGCGATAGATTGCAACATGACTTTTTGACATAACTCAGATAACCATGAAATTTTTGCTTCATGACGACGCGCAGCACTGCAGATGACAGCTAAATCGACAGCAATCGCTTTATGGCTATCATCTGACTCTAGCTTAAATTGATAAGAGTAATTATCGGCAAGTAATTGGCATTGCACACTATAATTATCAACAATAATGGTTGGGTTGAGTTTCACGTCTATGGCGCGATACAGCTCAACATACTCATTTAGGTCTTCAATAATCAGCTTAATAAACTCGCCATTTTTATTGCCCACTAATGAGCCATAACCTGAAGCAATTTTCTTCTGGTATAGCTGTTGTGGTCGCTCTCTTAAGGTTTGTATTCCAATATCAATTGAGCCATCAATTAAGCCGTCATTACTTGTTTTACGCCATTGTCTTAACTCAATTACTGCTGAGGTCTCTGCTCTAATTGCATCAATGAGATCTTTTCCCATCATGACCATTAGTGGTTCGCCTAAATGAACCGTAATATATTGCAGGTTTTTAGGATCAAAATACTCAGGTTCTAAAGCCAGGTTGATTTGTTCTATAGAACTTTGTATTTTAGGGGCAATCTTGTCAGCGTAGCTGGTTGGCTGAAGACCATTTGCGGTGCGTATGAATAAGGGATCGCTTAATTCTTCACGTAATTGCGCCAACACTTTTGACACAAAAGATTGTGATCTTCCGAGTTGTTTAGCCGCTCTTTGGGTCGAGCCTGCTCTATATAGGGTAATGAACACATTAAGTGCATTAAGATCCATAATATACCGATAATTTAGAACACGTTAACTTCATATTACACCATCTATTCCACAAACACATTATCGAACAAAGTAAATAAGCCATTTGGAATATCGGTTATTCCATTTTTACATTTAAATATTGTTAATATACATTTGTCCAAATCTTTGCTTTATGGAGAATACATGTCAAAAGCGCTAGAAAATGCATCTACAGCATCAACTAAACAGCACATTGTGTTTAGGTTATTAAAGAAGAGTCTCACTGTTATTGCTGCTTTTTCAGCTTTAGGTCTTTTGAGCTATTTATTTTCATTGTTGACCAAGATCCACGGTAAATCATTACCTGAAAGTTATTTTGCCAATGGTTATCCATCTATCTTAGGATTGCTCGATTCTGAGCTATTCATGGGTTTTGTGTTTGTGGTCACTATTGGCATTATTTGTTATACGCTGCTGTTATTTTGGCGCCTACATGAAGTTGCTGTTCATAAGGCTGAGGCCATGTCGAGTGCACATACACAAATTGTGTTTGCCTTATCATTATGTGGCTTATTCATCGATAAAACCTGGTGGGTTTTAGCCATCATTATTGCTTTCGGTCGCTGGGATGTATTAGCTAACAGACTTTCTAGCATCATTAGTAACGGCTTAAAAGGAGACAAGTAAATGAAAGAGATTATGCTCCCATATGTACTCATTATATGGCTCCTAGTAAAACTCGGTGTTATCAAATGGAACCTTGCTAATGCGGTTCGTTCTGTTGGTTTAGGTATTTTTATCGCATTTATGCTTTTTACCGCACACCGTTTTTGGTCTCCAGCTGATTTAACCGATAGTTCAACGATTAAAGCACCTCACGCGGTGTTAAGCCCTTTATTTGGTCAAGAGATTGAAGAAATCTATGTGACTCATAACCAACAGGTAAAAAAAGGCGATTTAATCTATAAACTGGTATCAGTAGACAGCGAACAAGAAATAGATTCTCTTGAAGCGCAAAAAGCGGCAGAGCTTGCTAAGAAAGAAGCATTAAAACTTAAAATGCATTCGTTAACGGTAACGTTAAATAATGATAAGCGTAATTTTGAGCGTGTTATCAATTTAGGTGAACATGCCAGTGAAATGACCCGTGACGATCTTGACGCTAAAATCGAATCTACAGTGGCTGAAATCGCTTCTGTCAAAGCTGAGCTTGAAACCCATCGCGCGCAGTTACGTTCGTTCGATGCGCAGATTAGTTCTGCTAAATGGAATGACGATCGCCGTGAGATCAGAGCGCAATTTGATGGTCAGTTATCAATAACCAATGTTGCAGTCGGAAGTCGTATTGGTAACATGCATCTTTATGATACTTCTAAAAAGTTTTTAGAAATGCGTATTGCTGATCAAACTTATCGCTATATTAAACCTGGTCAATTTGCAGAGTTTTATGTTGATGCATTTCCTGGTGAGATTTTTCGTGGACGTGTTCACAGTGTCACTACGGGGACGGGCGAGTCGTTAATCAGCCCAATGGCAGGAACCCAACATGTTAGACAGCACGTGGGTAACAACAACAGCAGTCACGGCCGTACAGTGATTATCGAGTTTGAAGAGCCGGAAGGTTATATCATACCAATTGGTGCTACAGGTTCAGGCTGGATCTCGGCGGATAAACCAGCTGACTTTTTAGGGTTTATGGATATTATTGGTGGCGCAACCATCAGGCTTAAGGCATTAAAAGCCTATCTTAATGCTCTATAAGTTGGGTTTAAGTGCGATTTATAAGTGCTTGCACCTAGTCTAGCTATAAGCTCAGCTTAATTAGTGTCTGCAACATGTTATTTTTAAAGGGAGCTTCGGCTCCCTTTTTTATTCACTCGCATCTTATTTGATCAAACCCTTACGCCACTAGCAAAGCTACAACCAGGGAAAGACGTATATTGGTTTAAAGGCTTAAATTCGATAATGCTAACTTCACTGATTTTATCGGTTTCAATTGTCTGCTCTATTTCAAAATAAAACCACCATTGCCTGTTTAATGAGGTTAACTCTATATAGGGATAACTCCTCATTTTCCAGCTGCCTTTCAGATGATCTGAGTGTGTGACTGCCTTACTGGTATATGATAATTCATAAGTATTATCTTCGTTAAGCTCCAGAGCCACTAACGTATCGCAATTTCTGCTTTGGTATTTGCTAGCCAGATCTCGTGTGGTGACTTTATCTTTAGGCTTTACGCCATCAGGCAGCAAAAATAAACCCACATTATCTTTGCTATACCAGTGATTTCCAGACTTTAGCATTTCAACGTTAGGAATTACCCAGCCATTATCAGAGAGGGAACCAATAAGTCCTTGAAGGTGAGTTTCATCCTTTATAAAGGGGGAATATAAGATGGTTGATTGATTTACCGTATCAGGGAAAGCGTGGGTATTGGTTGTCACTTTATAGTTAGCTTGTTCCAGCGTCGTGGTGACTTTCTCAATTTCAGCCTCTGATAAATAGCGCGTATATAAATGTACTTCAGTAGCTGAACAGCCAGCAAGCATCACAGTCACGATGACGAGTTTCCATATTTTCACTTCATTGTATCCTTACAAATTAGTTTATGTCGTTATTTTGTCTACACAACGACTTTGGCGTAGCTTTCTCTGTCTATATCATCAACTTCTACCGAAATAGAACAATCCTTTATTGATAAGGCCTTCAATTGCGCGAGTACTAATTGAGTGAGTTTTGATTTTTGCTCAACATCACGCCCAGAAAGGATCTTCAAGGTAACGTGGATAAAATTAATATCAACTGCACCGGTTTGGTAATGTGAGTAAGCGATGGCCCTTACCTTGATATCACTGCCTTCTGGGTCAAATAAGTTTGAAGTTAACGCACCTCGGTGAACTAACGGTACGAGCAGATTTCCATCAATTTCTGTCGAGTGCTCAATAATACAATGTGGCATTTATAACTCCTGTATCCCTGTTAAAGTCGTGAATAAAACTGTTTTCTATGATTCATTTAAGCTTTTGATCCAACTTAATTGATCATCACACTGGCTGCTTAACTATGGCTGATTACAATACGCATTAATTAGCTGCTTTAAAAGTAGCGATATGATTTTAAAGATAAGAGTTGGAGATAGGGGAGTGCTGGGCTTTTGTACTGAGTTTAAGTATCGAATTTATGTATCGAGCTGTAATGGTGGATGTCTGCGTAAGTTAAGCATTTACACTCAATCCACTCTCTATCTATTTTACCAGCTCAACACAGTCATTATTCGCTTCGATACTATTCGCTTCGATATAGGATTTGCTTTGTAAATACTGCTGAACCAGGCCTTGAGATAAAATAATCATCGTCATTACTTGATAGAGTATTCCTGACCATGACATCAAATATATTGATAGCATAAGGTTCAGTGTGTTACTGGCTATCATAGCGAGTCTTAACTGGCTGCCTGCAAAGTAAAATAAGCTAACACTCATGACGACAGCAGCCATGACTGCACACCATTCACTCCAATGTTCAGCCCACATTAAACCCTGTAGTATCGCAACACCGCTAAAAAGCATAGTCAGGAATAAAGGGGACAAGTTAATTGAGTCATCCTTACTGAGGCTTTGACAACAACGAAAGCGAATAACATTTACTAGTTGATTCGCCATGCCTAAAAAACTGCCTAATAGACCTAAATGAACAGCAGTAAGTATTGCAGCTACCATATTGCCATGAATAAATTTGCAGTCTTGCTGTTGACTATTTGCCCACCAACCTATGGCCATTGAGACAAATCCAATTGCTTGGATAAAAAATAACTGATTTAAAGCAAACTCAGGCACGCACAGTAATCCGATAAAAATTTGAAGGTGCGTATTGTCTATATTTTCGCCGCTAAAACAATGATCCAGTCGAGGTTTATTCAATTATGCTGATATTAGCTTGTAAAAGCCCACACATGTGTAATTCACGTTATTATGTCGTTATATTTTTGTGTTGTTTAGGCGCTGTTTTTGTTGCTGCGCACAAGTTGTTTAGCGGTATAAAATGGGCAATATAAGGTCAATACACTGCTTATTGAGTGGCAGCTTATTGAGTGGCAGCTTATGAGTCACGTTGATTAAGTGACTGTTGATTAAATGACTGTAGGTTGAATGATTGTAGATTGAATAGATGTGATTGAGCAATTGAAGCTCGAACAACTGCTGCTTGAGCTATTACAGCATTGAATAAATGCACAGGCGCTTTATTTTAACGGCAACTAACCTGAGGAATATCTTGCCAGCTGGTGGTGTATTGCGGTGTCAGTAAGTCGCGGCGCATATGCCATTTTCCGCCAATACCTTGTGCAGCCACAAAGACGGAGTCAGTGCCATAACGTTGATTGAGCGTATCACAAACTTGCATTAATGCAGGATCTTTAGGCGGCGTGAACAAATCACCTTGTAAATGTTGTACAGGACATAAGTCCACCAGCCCGACGCCGATTTTATAATAACGGGTAGAGGGGTTAAACAGTTGGCTTCCAATGCTTGTTGCATGACTGATGAGTTCACAACTGTCGTTGGTAGGCGTCGCGCAGCGGTAGTGATACTTAAAACCGCTAGGCTGTTCATCATAGGGGGAATTTCTGGCAAAAATGAGTAAGCTACTTGCTGCAGAACCTTGTTTGCGTGCTTTCGCTGCCGCAATCCCAGCATGCTTACTTAAGGCTTGTAGTAATGCCTCTTTGTCTGTGATGCGTTCACCGACACTGCGAGTCGAAAAAATTTGCTGCTTATCTGCTCGAGCACTGTCCCAGCCCTTACATTCTTCGCCATTCAATTCACGTACCGTGCGCTCTATTTCAATGCTAAAGCTTTTTCGTGCAAGCCCTGGCTGGAGTTTAGAAAGGGCAAGTGCAGTTTGAATGCCCATTTGTTGTAACCTTTTGCCTATACGAGAACCAATTCCCCATACATCGGTGACCTTCATGCTAGCGAGAATATTTTGTCGTTGCTGAACTGAGTCAATATAACAAACGCCATTATAGCCACTCAGTTTTTTTGCCGCATGGTTTGCCACTTTTGCTAGGGTCAGGGTTTCACCGATACCGACACAAACAGGCAAGCGAGTTTCTTTCCATACTGCGCGGCGTATATGAGCCGCATGGGTCAGCAAGCAAGGAATTGCAGGATAAGTTTGTTTAAATGATAAGAAGGATTCATCAATTGAATATATGTGTTGCTCTGGTGCGAAGCGGCCAATGACGTCCATCATCGCACTAGAAAGCGAACCATATAATTCATAGTTAGAGGAGAGCGCAATTACGCCAAGTTCGTGGCATAAGTCTTTGACTTCAAAGTAAGGGCCAAACTTACCAATGCCTAACGCTTTTGCTTGTCGGTTGGCGGCAACAATACAACCGTCATTATTGGATAACACAACAATAGGGCGACCGCGCCATTCAGGTCTGAAAACCTGTTCAGCGCTACAATAAAATGAATTGGCATCAACCAAGGCGTACATAAGTTAACCGCCCATTCTAATCATTAACTAATAAAGGACTTTGGCGATGGCAACGAATTGAACGGATCACCACGCCCTCAACACTAAAATTGTCGTGCTCTTGGATTAACACGCTATTGTGATGGTCATTGGCCGACAACAGTAATCGGCGCTTGGTATCAATCAGCTTACAGACGAAGTTGCCGTTGTAATTAGCCACGATTACATCATGGTTTTCAACGTTGACGTGACGATCGACAATCAGAATATCTTTATCAAATATGCCTATCTTTTCCATTGAGTCACCACTGGCTTGACCAATGAAGGTGGCACTCGGGTGCTCAATTAACAGTTCATCTAAACTGAGTGGTAGTTGTCGATATTCTGCTGCAGGGGACTCAAACCCGGTGATCCCAGCGCTGGCTAAAATAGGAATAACGTTCATAAATTTCACATCTAAAAATAACTGTATATTTATACAGTATTATAGTCCTCCCCGTAAAATTGGCAATCAATTCCGTTTATTTGTATTCGATTTGAACAATCTGTTGGTTATTTATTCGAAGATAGCGTTGAGGCTTCTTAAAAAGAACCATCATGAATTGAATAAGTTAATTGGTTGTTCAGCTTAGGTTTAGCAAAAGTAGGTAAAATAGCTATCAAGTTAGCTAATTCAGTAAAGCGGTATGTAATGTAAAAAATCTTTGGGACTAACTCGCGCAAAAAGGTAACTAATAAATGATGAAAGTCGTTACCTTAGTACAAGTTAACTACATCACTGGCTTACTCGCATCGACGTAAAAGGTATACGAAATATGAATAAATTAATCATGGTCGCAATGTTTGCTTTCTTTTCTGTGGCAGCTAATGCCAGCTATTCAACGCAGCAGTCAGTTGTAATCCAAATCGATCAAGCTAGAGCAAACATAGAATCAGCCGTGAGCTGTTCTATCATTTATTCCCATACGCCAATGGCGACTGAAGCCGATTATTACAAAGGCATGGTTTACGAGAATTACTCAAACCTTGTTGAGCAATTAGTATTAACAGGGCAATCAGAACAACAGGCAAGACAAACGGCAATGGAGCAAGTTGTTTCACAAGCACAACACATGGAAAAATTGTTAAATGATGAAAGAGCAGGTGGTAAGGCGCAATTCACTCAGTTGCTTAAGCAAACCGCAGTTCAAAACCAATGCGTGCATTATGCTAATCTGTAAAGCTATCCATCAATAGAAACAAATCATAATATAGGCTTGCCGAAACAGGCATTTAGAAGCAATCACTTAAAAATAGCCGCTTATAAATAGATAGTTGAAATATACAGAACAATAAATCATCGTTATGTGCAAATAATAAGCACATAATGATGACCGGGCATTTAAATGTAAAGCCTCGTGAATATCTCGTGTTAGTAAACAGTTATACTCTCTATTTTACAAAAGCTTAGAATATATACTGCAACATTATGTTCTATGTTCTATGTTCTATTTTGTATTTTTAGGTGGTCCTATCGGGGCTTCATTAGCAGTGATATAACCATCTTTATTTTCATCAAAATGATTAAATCGTTTTGTACTTGCTTGAAACTCTGAAGCCGATACTTTTCCGTCGCCATTTTTATCAAATCGATTAATGAATTTATTATGTGGAGAACTGTTTTTGTTATGGGTCATTTTATGAGTTTTGATGTCTGAACTTGTACTCATGCTTGTATTTGTAGTATCAACTATCGCCGAAGAGCTATTTGAATATTGATACACTTGTTCAGCTTGGTATTGGCGGCTTACTTCAGTGGCAAGCTCAATATTACCAGCCCTTACGCTACGCACATAGTTATCAACTCGAATGTAATCGCCTTGTGGCCCACGGGACATGGGTTTACCCGTTTTAGGATCACTGCGCTGAGAACCCGCACCGTGAACATCCATTGTATTATCGCGCATTACGCCCAAAGCTTTACCGAAAGCAACATAAACAGCGCCAGATGCAGGCACTGGCCCATCAAGATGAGTGGTTGAGCTCCAATAATAAGGGTAATCTTTATCGCCAGCTTCATTTGTTATTGCTGTTGTTGAGAAAATAGGGTCAATAGCAGCTGAGTGGCTGGTTTCGGGTGAACGACTATAATCCAAAATACTTTGCAATTCTTTTGCATTGGGTAAGCGCCAATCGCTATGGCCTGCTAATGTGAGGTTTTCTGAATACTGCAATGCTTCTTGCCAATTCAGACCATGCTTGCTGTCATCTTGTTGCCAGATTAAGCCTGTGGCTAAATCTGTAATGGTGCCATCATTATTGTCAATGAAATTATTTTTACCATAAGCTTCATTGCCTCTGACGAATCTGAAGTACATTTTATTCGCAGATTTTGTGCGAGGATTATATTTTGGATAACCTTTAATTCGGCCATCAACAAAGTTTACGCCAAAAATCGTCTGATCATTTTTCATTGTTTTGCCAACATATTCAGTACTAGACCATGTTTGAGCATCAATTTCTCGTTCACCAGCTTGAGTATTACCAATGGGTTGACTAAAAAAGTGGGTGTCGATGAAAGGGGTAAGGGCTTTTTGCCCTTTAACGCTGCCTGAAAATTGAATAAGCGAGTAGAGCTCTTTAATCGTAGGGATCCGCCAGTCACCATAGCCAGCCAACTTTAAACTGGATATTTTTTGTAATGCCTGATCATAGGTAAGTTTTTCACCCATTTGTTGCTGCCACATTAAGCCGGTTACATTATCTGTAATCGTGCCATTATTATTGTCTGTATATGATGGAGGATTAGAGCGATAGTTTGCATCCTGACCATAAAAGCTATTGGCCTTGTCAGGTAATGGCATTGCGGCATTATTGTTGTAGGATATTCTTTGCCCTGTCTCGACAATTGGGTAACTTGTTATATTAAATGATGAATTAGCTAAATCTGTTGCATATGCAGAAGCTGCTAGCAATGAAATAAACACTGAAACTCCAAGAATTCGCTTTTTCATAAAATACCTATTTTTAAAAACCATCTAATAAAACCTATCTAATAAACATTATGCATAACAACTTAATGGTAGTTATGTTATTACTCAGGTTTAATCGAGTCGTGATTAATGCCTTATCACTAATTAAAATAGCAATAATAAAGCCAACAAAAATAAATTTTACTTAACTTTAAATACGTTTCATGAGTATTTTATCTATTGATTTTAACTAGATGTTTGTAGTACTAGGTTGGCGATACATTAGGCTTAGCAGAACTACAATTTATGCGGTTGACATGTTAATAGTATAATTTACTTAGCTTTACATGTTACTCATTATTGTTTACATGCGTATGTGTATAATTTAATTACAATAACTCAGATAATAAGTATAAAGATGCATAGTAAAGTTAGAGAGATAAATCTGTCACTTGTGATGATATTTTTTTCATTCTCTCTTATTGGCTGTGGTTCAGGAGATTCTGATTCTGCCGCTGTAGAATTACCGAATAACACGATTCCTATTGCGAACCCTGGCGATGATCAAATGGTAACGACTGGAGAGTTGGTTACCCTTGATGCAAGTGCTAGTACAGATCCAGATGGTGACACGTTAACCTACAACTGGATCATCACTTCTGCCCCTAGCGGCATCGTAAGTTTATCTGATGCGTCGAGTTCAACACCCAATTTTATAGCGGATACCGATGGTGATTATGTTATTTCACTTACAGTCAACGATGGCACTGATAATAGTGAGGCTGCTACGGTCATTATAAGCAGTTCATCCACCAGTGCAGAAAACACTTATACCATAGTAGATACCAATCAAATCATTTGTTATGACTCATCAACAGGCCAAGCTGAAACATGTGAAGGCAGCGGCTACGATGCTGATATTTCGGGAAATCAACCGAGTTATACACTCAGTAATGATGGCACAACCGTTACCGATAATGTGACTGGCTTAATTTGGTTACAAAGCACCGATATTAATGCAGACGGCCTGGTAAATTACGATGACAAATTATATCAAAATGAAGCCGTTGAATATTGCGAAGCGCTCGATTTTGCAGACCGAGAAGACTGGCGTTTGCCCAGCGTAAAAGAAGCATATTCACTTATTCTATTCAGTGGTAAAGATGCGAGTAACTATCAAGGTACAGATACATCAACGCTTGTCCCTTTTATCGATCCTGTTTTTGATTGGGCATTTGGGGATTTAAATTCCGAGAATGATCGCATCATTGATGGTCAATATGCATCAACCACACTTTATGTCAGCAACACGATGTTTGGCGACCCAACCATGTTTGGTGTTAACTATGTTGACGGAAGAATTAAAGGCTACCCGACTGATACAAAAGAATATTATGTTCGCTGTGTTGCTGGTAATACAGACTATGGCGTTAATCAATTTTTTGATAATAACAATAAAACAGTGAGTGATAATGCAACAGGCTTAATGTGGCAGCAAAACGACACTGACTCGAACAATTGGGATGATGCAGTACAACAGTGCCAAACAGCTACAACAGCAAGCCAAACTGATTGGCGTCTGCCTAATGCAAAAGAACTACAAAGTATTGTTGATTACACTGTTTCGCCAGATACCCAAAACCAGGCAGCTATAAACAGCATATTTAATAGTACCTCGTTTGTGAATGAAGAAGGTGTTATTGATTGGGGCTACTACTGGGCGTCAACGACACACGTTGATAACGACGGAGACGGCAGTAATGCAGTCTACGTGTCATTTGGTCGAGCTTTAGGTTACATGCAAAGTACGATTTTAGATGTTCATGGCGCAGGCTCACAACGAAGTAACGATAAACTTGATGTTGCTAGTGAACCTGGCGCAACATCAGCACAAGGAACAGACGGGGTGTTTTATTATAAAGGGCCTCAGGGTGATATCTTACGGAGTAATAATAAAGTCCGTTGTGTTCGAGATATCGAATCCAATAGCACTGATACCCAGCAGTTCACTTTATTCTCACCGTTAAAATCTACCGAAACTTACCTTATAAATGAACTTGGTGAAACTGTTCATAGTTGGCAAAGTAATTACCGCCCTGGTTTATCAGTCTACCTTTTAGAAGATGGCACGTTATTACGCACTGGTACTAGCGATAATATCGATCCTGTTTTTGCTGACATGGCGGGCGGAACAGGTGGGATTATCGAAATACTGGATTGGGACAGTAATCCAGTATGGAGTACTAGTCTGTCAACTGATCAATATTTAAGTCATCACGATGTAGAAGTGTTACCCAATGGCAATATCCTTGCCATAGTTTGGGAAGCAAAAACTGCAGAGGAAGCCCTAGCACTAGGGCGAACACAAGTCGCTGATGATTCACTATGGGCTGGTGCGGTATATGAAATCTGCCGTGCTAGTAGCAGTAATCCTTGTATTGATGGAGATACAGTCTGGCGTTGGAGTGTTTGGGATCATATCGTGCAAAATGTTGATGAAGAAATTAGCGATACTTTTGTTTCAGACATAGCGGCGCACAGTGACAAAATTAACCTTAATTACTTTAATGGTGCCGGCGCTTCAGACTGGACCCATATTAATTCGGTAGATTACAACGTGGATACAGATCAAATTTTGTTAAGCGTGCATAACTTTAATGAATACTGGATTGTAAACCATCAAGATTCAACTCAAGGAATCGTTTCACGTATTGGTAATCCTGCTGCATATGAGAGTACAGGTGAACAAACATTGTTTGTACAGCATGACGCACAATGGATTGATGAAGGGCTTGCTGGGGCAGGCAATATCTTAGTCTTCAATAATGGGACTAACAGACCCGAAGGCGATTATTCATCAGTCGATGAGTTTTGTTCAGCAGAAAATGATTGTACTGAAGGTGAAATGCTCAGCAGTTATAGCGAAGGTGTGACTGGTGAGTTTTATGCATCGCGAATTTCAGGTGCACAAAGATTAACCAATGGTAATACGCTCGTTTGTGAAGGGACAGAAGGCCGTTTATTTGAGTACGACAACAACTTCAATATTACGTGGGAATATAACGTAGGCTCAGAAGTGTTCAGAGCAGTAAGATATGAATCAAGCTATGAAGGTTTAAGTCAATTAAACTAATTACACTGTCAATGACGCTTGCAATTTGCTCTTTATAAAAGCTCTTGGTGCAATCTTAAAGACAGCTTTAAAAAATTCTAATAACTAATAACTAATAACTAACAACAACCTATATTGTTTTCATATAGCAGAGGCTTAAGTTTAACAGGCTTGAATACGTGATTATGTCGATATAGGCAAGGGTAGTCACAGTCACTTACTTCTACAACATGGAACAGACGGAGTATTAAATTTGTCTGTCTCCATCATGTAAACAGCTTTACCTAACTCGCCATTGTAAAATAATGTACTAAAAGAGAAGCAGCACAAAATATTCATTAACACACTCAATCTCTCATTAGCTTTAATGCCTGTGTATTCACGCAGGTATCATTTATTTCTTTAAATTTGCGCCATTTTATTTCTCGTTATGTAATCAATAAAATTCTCGATTTTAGATTATGAGAACTTAACGTATTGATATGTAGCGCAATTTAAAAACTCTGCGGATTTTTTATCGAGAATAAAGATTCTCGTTAAAATTTATTTTCTGTTTTATCTACCCAAAAGGATAATTGTTTCAAGGTTACTAAGCTGATAACTTACTAAAAATATTGATGATTTAGGCATATTAGCGATATATATTGCGTTGAATAGCTAAGGATGTTTTTCGGAATTATGCTAATAAGCCTGTTAGTCGGCATGCTAATTTAAGTTCCGCATGTATTAGTTTTAAATAATTGAATATAAGGGAATTATAATACAAGTTACATATAGGAAAGCGGAAGATCAATATCAAATAAGAGAAAGAATGTTTAATAAAATGAAAATACTTAAAATCATAACTTTAATGTTTATAACTGTAGCCATTGTTATTGTCCTTTCTTATGAAAAAATTATAACCAGTGTATTGTTGCCTCAGTATATAGACTGGGCATATGAGGTAGATCGAAAAGGGCAGGAAATAGGCGTCTCCTTAGATAAAAAAGAGTTGTTGCTCGCAGCTGAAATTGGAATCGTACATCCAGAAAAAGTAAGAATTGTTTATGTTAATGAAGTACCTTTCCCTTATGAAAACTTCGCATTAAAGGTTTTTGGTGAAGGGGTTGGGATTGTTGGTGAAGGAATAATAAACAATGCTCAAGTCTTCGGTTATTCAATATACGCTCGTAAAGACTTTGAGTTAAATAGGACGAGACTAGCTCATGAATTGGTTCATGTACTACAAATAGAAAGAGCCAGCTTGGATATAGTAGTAAGCCAGCATTTTTCCGATATGTCGAAATACGAATACGATAAAGCACCGTTAGAAATGGAAGCATTTGAAGCTAATAAAAAATACAGTGAAAACTGGTAGCTAAAATATTTTTTGGGGAAATTAAACAAAAAATAGTAACTAGCAAGCATCTGCTCCATATGTGAAGAGTTATTAGTTCTGTTTTATAACGGGGATTAAATGAATAAGTTAAAAACTTCAAGGGTAATAATAGCTATACCATTTTTTATTATTGGTACTGGTTCTGTCGTCAGTGCTTTCTGGCTTGTTATTGGCAGACTGTTGGAAGGAATGATGTGGAAAGAAGATGATAGTTTTGTTATTGGTGCGATGGTCGTGTTAATACTATTTGGAAGCTCTTTTATAAGCTTTGGAAAAGATGCCTTATATAAGGGGCATTCTAAAAAGTCTAAACGCTTAATAGGACCAACTATTTTCTATGCCATTGGTGTAATTATTTTAATTCCAGGAGTATGGTCATTCTTTGCAGGATCTCAACAAGCACTAATGATATCACTGCTTGGCATAGCTTCAATTATCTATGGTCTTCGTTTGTCACATAAAGTAAAAAAAGAAAAAGTAAAAATTATCTCAAACGAGGTTTAACAGCAATCAAACACAGACCAAGTTGTTTAAAAGGAGTATCACAATGAAGATTGGCGTTTCACTAGCAATTCTATTACTTACTTTTTCTAATTCAGTTCTCGCTGATTGTAAATCTGAACTTGCTGATAGACTCGAAGCAGATTTGAATTTAACTTATCAGAAATTTGATCAAACAAATGATTCAGGTTTTAGGTTGTTAGAAGCGTCAGGTTGTTATGCTGAAGCAGCAAGTTTAATTAAAGCCTTCATCAAACATAATAATTCAAAAGAGAATGCTTTAATCTGGCACCTTGCTCAAATGGAGGGCTTTGCTGGAAATTATGAACAAGCAATCACACACGCAAAAAGTGTTTTAATCGACAACGAAGACTTATCTAAGTTTCCAATGCATTGGAATGACTTTGTGTTGGGGAATATAGCTTTTTGGTCAAAAGATGAACAGAGCTTAAAAAAGCATATCGATAATATTCAGATAAACTCTGGATTTAAACCAAATAAAATAAATTTAAAATACCTAAGTAAGTTGCTTGCTAACTTCGATAGCAGTTATAGAGAAGCCCTTTTGTAAATGTAATGCAGAAAGTTATTAAAACAGCTTAAAAACAGTGGATTAGGCTTCATCCCTCTGAACTTTGGAACCAACTATTTTTAGCATCTTCATGTGGCATAAGGTTTTAACCAGCCTTATTTATAAGTATATATTTGTGAATAAATCATATTAATTGAATTAGCTACATCTTAAATTCCTTGCAGTGATGCAAGATTACTTGTCGTATCGTAAGCAGCAAAACATAACCAGCTCAAAAGGAAGTACTATGATTAAATCAGTTGTTATTAGTATTGTATTAATGCTCTTTTTACAATCTTTGGCTTACGGAAAAACACTCATGACAGTTAGCGATAAACTAAATCAGCGTATTGAGTATTATGTTGAAGAGGATAATTTTCAAGGTGCTGTTCTTGTAGCTAAACAAGGTAAAATCCTATTTAAGAAAGCATACGGCTATGCAGATATCGAAAAAGAAATGCCAAATACAACGCGCCATCAGTTTCTTATTGGCTCAATGACTAAATCATTAACCGCAGTTGCTGTAATGCGTTTGGTAG
The DNA here is from genome assembly GCF_002873615.1 of Shewanella sp. 10N.286.51.B7. Taxonomy (NCBI): domain Bacteria; kingdom Pseudomonadati; phylum Pseudomonadota; class Gammaproteobacteria; order Alteromonadales; family Shewanellaceae; genus Shewanella; species Shewanella sp. 10N.286.51.B7. Next base: position 221,320 of record NZ_MCUF01000024.1, on the reverse strand, counting down.
AACAAAACAAACTTGATTTACATGTTCCTATTACCACATATATTCCAAAACTTGATAGTAAACTGGCGAGCGGTGTTAGCTTGCACCACTTACTGAAACATCAATCTGGATTTACTCGCCACTTAGAGCACCTTGCAAGCTTTGAAGAAAAAGATATCACGTCTAGTGAAATCCTCAATATTATCAACACATCAGAACAATCATTCGAAGCTGGAACACAATACGAATACGGAAACCTAAATTATCACCTTGCTGCAATCATCATTGAAAATATTACGGGAAAAAACTACGCAGAGGCAATGCAAGCTCTAGTTTTTGCGCCATTAAATATGCAGCAATCTGGTGTTGAACGTATTGCTAATCCACCCAAAAACCGTGCTAATGGTTATCGAAAAAGTGTGTTTGGTATCAATAGAGATGAAAATATTGTTTCCTATGCCCTCGGTTCAGGTGATATTTACTCAACCGTAGAAGACTTATTAAAGTGGGAGCAAGCTCTCTATACGACAAGCTTTTTATCACAACAAAGTCTCGACTTGATATTCAATGGGGAGAGTAAAGCTTTTGGTTATTACGGTTATGGTTTTAGAATCAGAGAATATCAACGAAGTAGCAAGCATAATATACTTGGTAAATTAACCCGTCACGGTGGTTCAATGGATGGCTTTTCATCAAATTTACATCGTTATACAGATGACCAACTTACTGTAATTATTCTGGCAAACGTTCGGAAATTTCCAATTCGTACTCTAACCTTTGAACTAAAATAAATAGCACTTGGTGCAGATAGCTTGCAAAGAAGTAGAGCGTCATTTGAATAACATAAGCAGATAATCTAGAAAGATGGGATGGACTGTTGTGACTTATGAGCAGGAACTTGGAAGTTACTCTAACGTGAAAAACATAATAAGTTAACAACTGATTCTAATTGATAAATCACAGTTTGTTTTCTTCTTGGTTGCTATTTTTTGCAAACATTTTTTACAAATTAACAGGGTGTTAGCTACTAAATTACACATCAGAGGTCAGCATGAATATAAAATTTAGCGACGTTTTAGATCTATTTGAACTCGTCAATTTTGGTGCTCCTTTTGATCATGAGGGCTACATTTGTAAAGAATCAGGTAAAACATATTTTTATTCTGAGTTTGGTGATAATGAAGAAGAATTACCAGCCGATATTAATGATGAAAAATACTTGGCAATCCCTCATAAAACAGAATTAAACCTTGGTAATAATCTCGCTTTCGATTTTACGCTAGAACACTTACCTACAGAATATGAAAATGTACGTTCAATCTTTAATCGTAAAGGTGCTTATGCAAAGTTCAAAACGTTACTAGAGAGCGCTGATAAAATTGAAGAATGGTATAAATATGAATCAAAACGTACTGAGGAAGCACTACAAGAATGGTGCGCAGAACAAGGTGTTACACAAATATCAGCTAATAAACTGTCAATCAACAGGTAAGTATCTGATTTTTTTAGAATCTTTAGGTGTTTAGTTTACTTTATTTCGTGCTCTTAACGCGCGTAAGTTTACAAAAAGGGTTTTAGTGGTGTTTGAAAGTATTGCGATCTATTCAGGGTTAATTGCAACAGTTTGGATTTTCATGGGTGTATACGTAGTAAGCAGATTTTACGATGGTTACAATCATTCTAAACAATTTTGCAGTGAATTAGGGGCAACTGGTAGCCCAACAGAAAAATTGTCTCCCATAATCAACAATTATCCTCTTGGTTTTCTATTTTGCTTTTTCGGTTGGTACCTGGCGCAACTCTCAAATGTATCAATCTTAGTTAATGTGGCTGGTGGGTTGGTAATAGTTCATGGCATTGGTACTTGGATTGCAGGTTACTTTCCTATGGACGCTGATCCATTTACTAAGAATCCAACTTTTAATTGTAAGGTACATTCTTGGGCCGGTTTCATTATGTTACTTTCGTTAGTTGTAGCACCAGTCTTAGTTGCTATAAGTCCAACAACAATAATTATCCCTCTATATTTCCGTATTTTTTCAGTTGTTTCTGTTATCGCTGCTATTTATTATCTATTCGCTATGGCAAAAGCCGTAAAATCTCAAAGTAACCCTGGCATTCATCAACGTATGTCTTATGGTATTCAACTCATGTGGTTAAGTTGTTTTTCATTAGGATTGGTGTAATTGTGAATTAACATGGTCATTAATCCAAAAATCTACTGTGACTGTTCTTTTTCTCATCATTTATTTCATAATAATTTTTCGATTATTGCTCCGTTTAACGTAGCGTTTTATTTTAAGGAGCACGCTTGACCGTCATTAGTCATCAATCAGCTGAACATTATACTTGGGGCAATCAATGTGATGGTTGGCACCTTGTAAAATCAGATAGCTTAAGTGTAATCCAGGAAAGAGTTCCTGCGGGTTGTGCCGAGTCTCGCCATTTCCATGTTAAAGCTGAGCAATTCTTTTTTATATTATCCGGTATTGGAACCATGGAACTTGAGGGGGAAACTTTTAGGTTATCCCCAAATGAGGGGATACATATTCCTGCAGGTTCAAGACATCAATTGAGCAACCAACACGATCTTGATTTAGTCTTTACAGTCACTTCGACGCCACCGAGTCATGGTGACCGAATTGAAATATAATGAGGCTAGGTATCAGTGCAGGTGTAAGTGGGAAGGTTATAATGAAAAACTTGAATGACATTGTGACTCTTTATCATAAAGAGCTGCGCAAAGGCGATATATTAGTTGCGTATAACGAGTTGGTGAAATTTGTAATGAACACCAGAACGGAACTAGTAAAAGATTTAGAACACCAATACTCTTTTACAAAAATTCGCCATGGCTACATGGATTTCACATATTTTTATTACACCAATGATTTTTAAAGCGTAAAAATTTAAAATTTGCTCTTGTGTTAAATCACTTAGAAATGAGATTCGAGGTTTGGCTTTTAGGAAATACTATTCCAGTTCAAAAAGAATACTGGAACTGGTTAAAATCAACAAAGTGGAATAAAAAGAACAGTGAAATGCCTCAATATTCAATTATTGAGGCTGTAATAATCAATAAACCAGATTTTAATAACCTAAAATTACTATCCGAAAATATTCAGAAGAATATGATTCAAGTAACGGATGAAATCATAGCGTTATTGCAAGTACAAGCATCTAGCAAGGCTTAATGCAATGAAGCAACAATCTTACGAGGTTGAAACCCACGGATAATCACGCCATTGACTTGTAAGAGGGGAATCGCTTGCCCACCTAATGCTTCATAGCGCTCATTAGCATCATAAGACTTTTCAATATCATAATCAGCAAACGCGATGTTATTGTCATTAAAGAACTGACGTGCATTCTTGCAGTAACCGCACCAGTCCGTTGAGTACATCACAACGACATTGTCGGCTGCAAAAGTGGGCTTGTTCGTGTTATTGGTTATGGCATCCCAATTTTGATATAACGCATAAAGAACGATTAAAACGAATAACTTTTTCAATTTACACCTTCCGTGGAGTAATGAGTGGTTTAGAGAAATAACTTAGCGTCATTGAATCTGACAATAAGTTATTATCAATTTTTATGTTAAATTTAATTCGATGAGTTTTTATTTACTCAGATGAATGAGTTGAGTTCATTATTGTAAAAACTTGTGCTTATCATCAATCACACATTGCTCAATTGGCATGGGATTATTATCACGATTCACAATCCAGCATTCGTCGTAAATAGAGCAGTAGCAAAGCTCTATCGAAATTAAATTATCCACTTTTAAAATATCATCAACTTTATTACCTTTGTACAGCACTGGCGTGATCGTCTTTTGCGCAGATAACACCGTTTTTCCTATGTGAGATTGCGTAACCTCTTCGAATACATTGATATCTCTCCATTGGGATAGATATTTTTTATCGTGTGTTACCTTAGCGTACTTGATGACCGCTGGTCCTGTACCATTGTTAGAAACAATATATCTAAATGAATCGTAACCATAGCCTCTAGCTATTTCAACACTGGGCCAAACTGAAGCTCTAGCGTATGCGCGATCGATTGCTGCCGAATAAATCGAGGTAAAAGTGGTCACAATGCCAATGACTAATGCAGAAAAAGCAACAATCATTTCAGGATTCTGATACCAAGGTTTTTTAGCCAATTGTTGAACGATGAGGTTGTCAATTTGCTGTTCTCTGGTAGCTAACCTTTGCTCAGTCTCTGTTTGGTTGATTACTTGATCATTTACTTGAGAATTTGGCGGGATACCACTTTCCATGTTGGGAAATCCTATTGTGCATAATTGAATATTTTTATGGCTCGATGCTACCTATGTTAATAGCTTGTGACAAGTGTGTCTTGGTAAATTTAACCTAACTAAATGTCGCAGAATTAGTTAAAAGTACAATTAAATCAGATGAGTGACAGTATTCAATATGGCAGTATTCAAGATGGCAGTAATAAAGATGACAGTGTTAAGGGTGACAGTGTTCAAATTCGGCTGAGATACATTGTCTCATTGTGGAAGTTTATCATTGAGCCTTTAAGGTATTTGAGAAAAATAGCTGAAATTAATAATAACTAGGCAACATAATAAAATTTCATACTAGTGTTTTACCAGCATTAATTTCCACCATATTACCCCTCAAGTCGCATTAGCTGATCATCCCTGAATCCTTAAAAAAGAAGCCCTGATGAACGGAATAATGTTGTTAGCTCACTGATAAAAAATAAATAGGGGTATAAAAGAAATTACCTGCAATCGTATGTAATTGAATATTATTAGTACAGTCGCTAGCTTAGTAAGTTAAGGGATTGCTAATTAAGATAAAAACATGCCAAAGCTATACAGAATATTCAACCAACTAGCACTTAATAAACACAGCCAAACTAAGACAAGCTTTAATCTGCCTCTACATTTGTTTAGAGGTTTAGCCATTATTGCAATTGTTGGCGCACATGCTTGGTCATTTATGATTTTTTGGACAGGGTCGTTAGACTCGATAGGACTTAAGGTTCTTTTTTCGATAACTGAAATGTTGTTTCATGGCTCAACGCTTTATTTTGCACTTATCTCTGGAGTGCTATTTAGCATGGTATTAGCAAAACGCTCCTGGAAACAGTTTTATGAAAAAAAGTTATTACATGTAATTTTACCCTATATTGCAGTATCGTTATTTTACTTTTCGTTTTATGGGGGGTGGCAAAGCGAAATGCCTCAAAATGAATTTTTCATCAGTTTGTTGTTAGGAAAAGCGTCAATTCATTTGTGGTATATCCCCGTGTTAATGGTGCTATATCTATTAACGCCATTGTTATGGCAATTGGTTAGCAATCCTCAATATAAATGGCTTACATTGACCATTATGCTGATACCTTTGGTCATTTCACGTAGTCCATTTCCTGACTTTATTAAGTTACAAACGTTTTTTTATTTTGCTGGAGCCTACGCAACAGGCTTATTCTTCGGCTGTCATTTCAAGCGAATTTTAGATTTGATTAATCTACACATCAAAAGCTTATTATTGTTATTAGTGGTGTTAAGTGTAGCGATTGTCGCTAGTTATTTTTTCGACTTTTACGATACTGGTTGGTTTTCTGTTAGGCAGTCATTAATCTATTTGCAAAAATTGATTATTACAGGTGTTGTGTTAGTTGGGTTGTATTTAGCAACAGAAAAACCTAAATCTGCAAAGACACCAAAGCAAATCTCATTCTTATCGTTGGTGACTGTGTTAGGTGATATGGCGTTTTCAGTTTATTTTTTACATGTATTTTTTATGGGCTGGATTATTTATGTAGTTCAAAATTGGCTAATAACTGACAGAAATACATTCGAAATAGGTTTATATGGGCTCGCTAGTTTAGTTGGCTCTATTTTGGCAAGTGTCTTACTTACACTCATATTTCAAAAAATATTCTCAAATAGCTCGAGAAAATTGATCGGTGCATGACCTAGGTAGCTGAGCAGATAGTATGAAATTATCACAGATTCGAAACACTAAAGTGTTAAGGATATAGTCGCTTTTTTACAATAGAACCTATCTGAGATAGGGGCTTGAAACTCAACGTTGGAATGTGCCTGATGAATTCATTAACGGTACCACAAGGAGCATCATTTCACTCCTTGTGGGTATGATTAAAAATAACCTAAGCGTATTATTTTACTGTGTATCTTAATAATACTTCGTTATCGAGTACTACATTCGTTGACCAAATAAAACTGGCGCCAGCACCACTAAATTTATCAATAAAGTTCATATACGCTTTTTTATTGTTTACACCAATTTCATCTTCTGTGTATAGCGTTGCTTGTGGCCACAAACTTGAATCAAACTCTTTAGTCATCCAGTTATTCGGTGTCTGCCAATGAACAGCAAAAGCATCTTGTCCTTCATCAGTCCCTAGTGTACTGCATGTATTGGACATACGTTTACCTTTAGATTCTGTTAAACAAGTCAAATCATAAATAGGCGAGGTATAAAAAGTTTGCGCTTGCCAATCTTCATTAGTGACAGTGCCGTCACTAAAACTTGCTATAAAACCGCCATCACCAGGGTGATAAGCTTTACCTCGATTCTTTTCTGTTCCCAATCCCAGATTTTCTTCCCAATCAATGACTTTAATTGCAATCGTATAGGGTGTACGGACTTTAAATTTAACCAGACTTGAATTAAATGGCGTAAAAGGAACGGTATCAACTGCGATCATTTTGCCGTTGATATATAGCTCAAAATAATTGTCAGCAAAAATATAGCCAGTAATTTCTTCCCCATCAGGGTCAACAACAACGAGTGGCACATCAGCTTGATTGACATCAGCAATACTGCTGTGAGTGATGCCTGCACATTGCTCATATAAATCGATTGCTTTTGGAGCTGTAGTAAAGTGGTTTGTAGCAGGAACAGTCCATACTTTACCTTTTGAATCGGAAATTTCTCCAATACCAGCCATGCGACTGCGCCCGCTTTTACAGTCAAAAATATTCGGTTCAATTGTTTTAGCTAAGCCTTGGGTAATACTTCCTGAGCCTTTGTATTGACTGAGACCACTTAAAGAAGCTGCAGATAAATTAACACTTACCATAGCTAATAAAGATATTGATGAAAGTGTAGTTATTTTAAGGGGATTAAAGGTCATGTAACTTATCCTTGTTAATCATCATTCTGTTTATAGATTAGTCTTAAACTGTAAATACAACAAAACATCTTATTATGAGAGATTAGATTCTCTGTATTAAAAGGTAGCAGGACATATTACCTAATTGCTATTTAGGGTAAATAATCTGTAAAAATAGGCACATTCTGTTTAAATTTTTCGTTAGCACATCTGTAATCTCCCCACTTTTTGCTAAACCATAAAATTAAAGCTACTGATTTTAATTATTTTTTGACACAATAACATTTATAAGTGTGCTATCTAATGAGAATCTAAATGAAACAATTGATCGTTTTTGGTGTGTTATGTGTCAGTGTTAGTGGCTGTGATTTACTCGATGATATTATTCACCCTAAACCCATTGTTCCTGACGCTAAGATAGATTCGGGTTTTAAAGATCAGGCACGCCAATTAGGCTTGTCTGATGCGGTCATTAATCGTTTATGTGTGGCCACTAAAAAAATCGACACCCATTGCATTAATACAGTCAATGACAACGACGTCCGAGAAGTGAAAATTGAATATTCAATGGAACAAGCGGTTATCAATAAAGATAATGCCCGTAGCTATAATAATAGCCGTGTTGTATTTCATTTAGCGACCGATGACTCTGCATCAAAAGTGTATTTTGAGAATACTCGCCAATATATTCAAAGCGATGGTTATAGCTATACATGGTCTGAGCCTGAAGGTTACGAAACCACATCACTTTCATTAGCAAGTGATAGTGATAATCCTGTTTTATTGACTAATGTAAGTGAGATTGAAGAAGTCTCAACTGATGAGTTATATGAAACCACATATTCTGAATTATCAAATGACGACTATACATTAGTTGCTGGTGCTGAAGTAATGGATGACATTACGACGGTTCTGTTTCCATCATTAACCTATATGTTAACCTTAGATGAATCGTTAGAACCTATTGATAATAGCTTTGCTATTTACACCGGTGGTCACAGTAATATCTTAGGTAACTTTGCGCCGGTTATTGCTGATGCCATAGAAGAAGTTTGGTTCTAACGTTATCTGCTAATCAGTAAATCATTTCAGTATCAAAACGGCTTCAGGGCCGTTTTTTGTTTGGGTGTTAAGTGTAAAATTCTCGCCAATATAAGTGATTAGATAAATAAATGAGATTAGACAAATTTGTAATGCGCAGCACTCGATTAACGAAGCAACAAGTAACCACTTGTATTGAATCAGGTGAAGTCACTGTTAATCAACAAGTCATAACAGATGTTCGTTACCAAGTGCATGAAAATAATCTGATTAATTATCTGGGTGAGCAACTCATTCCTAGAGCATTTCGTTATTTGATGTTTAATAAGCCAGCCAATACCATTTGCTCAAATGTTGATGGTGACTATCCCTCTATTCTTAATCAAATTAATATTGAAGATAAACAAGAATTGCATATTGCTGGGCGGTTAGATGCAGATACAACCGGGCTCGTTTTGATCACAGACGATGGTCGTTGGTCATTTAACATTATGCGGCCTGAACAAAATTGCGAAAAGACTTACCGGGTGACTCTGTCCAAACCACTTGCGAATGACGTCGTTAAACGTTTTGAGAAAGGGGTATTGTTATCGGGTGAGGCAAAACCAACACTGCCAGCTAAACTGAAGAAAATTAGAGTTGAACAAGCATTCGTACCAGATCCAAGCCAAAACCAGCAAGATGGTTATAAAACTCAGATGCCACAGCAAGTATTATTGACCATAACAGAGGGGCGCTATCATCAAGTAAAAAGGATGTTTTTCAGCGTAGGTAATCGCGTCAATGCGTTGCATCGTGAGCAAATCGGCCAGCTTAAGTTAGATATACCGCTCGGTCACTGGCGATATTTAACTCAATGTGAAGTTAATTCATTCATTAACTAACCAATCCTAGTTACGAACTGTTGAAAACGAGTGCAAACAGCACTGAAATCAGATGTTATGTTATGTAGAAAGCCGCCTCTAGGTTATTATCTGCTACAGAATAGATTCCCTAGCTACATCTATCGCTAAACTACTAGCTTTATTATTAGCTATTACCAAAATAAATGGTTTAAATGAAAATTGAAATCACCGAAATCCTCAGTGTTGATAGCACAGATATTGATCCCAATATCACCTGCACAGGTTGTAAGGCCTGCTGCTGTAAACTTGAAGTGATTTTAATCTCGGATACTGGCGTGCCTGAAGAATATATTGGTGAAGATCAATGGGGCGGGGAAGTCATGAAGCGATTAGATGATGGTTGGTGTGTAGCTGTAGATAGAGAAACACTTATGTGTACTATCTATGAAAACCGCCCTTGGGTTTGCCGTGAATTTGAAATGGGCTCTTATGAGTGTGTTGAAGAAAGACAACAACTGTAATTAACCCGTTTGATTTTACTCTTGTTAGTTGTTTTCCTTCAATTTTATTTCTCAATCAATAGCTAAATTTATCACTTAAAGTCAAAGCTTTAATGTTAAACACCAATAATGTAACACAAAGCCGTTCTGTAAATATTATGGGTAGTTTGTCGTCCAAATATTTATAGTGTTTAATGACTAATTTCAATAAGTTGACTGAGTTACTTGCGTAATTGTTTTAACCTTATACAGACAGAACAAAGGATATGTGAATCAACATGGATGGAATGCAATTTTTTATTGAACTGTTAGATAAGTTAATTTGGCCTGCGGTGTTTATTTTTAGCATCATAACGCTTCAGAAACCACTTACTGCCTTAATACCATTAGCTAAGAAATTAAAATTTAAAGACTTTGAAATTGAGTTTGGTCAAGAATTAAAGGCAGTATCTAAAAAAGCTGAAGGTGCTTTCCCTGAACTTGAAATTGACAAGAAATCAGTTTTGATTGCTTCAGTTGAAAATTTACCTAGCTCGTCAATTATACAAGCGTGGGCTGAAGTTGATAGCGCTGCTGAAGGGCTAATTAAAGCGAAAATAGCCAATGTTAGTTTCGATTCTGACACTCGATACAAAGACATTGAAGAGATTTTAGTGACTGAAGATTTAATTGATACTAAGAAAGGTAAGTTGTTTAGTGAACTTCGCCAATTACGCAACAAAGTGGCTCATGCAAAAGGTTATGAGGTTGGGAAAGTAGAAGCTATTCAATATATTGAATTATGTTTCGTCATGGTCGACCATTTGAATCAATTGAAATTACAATCTGAATAGTCACTATAGTCAAGAATGAGATAGGTATCGGTGAACTATTTTAGCAGCCGTCGACAATACTGTGGTGTGATGTATTTAAACATTTAAAGTTCACCATTGCGCTAACAGCTTATCACTTATTAGCAAGCTTAAATTCTTAGTTGCAGGCTTTAATCAATGATTTTGGCTAAAGGGTATGAAGAGTTTTTCTTCCTAAGTTAAAGCAGTGCACTTGAATAAAGGATGTGAACGTCAGTATGACACTAGCTGGTCCCTCTGTGTTAATGGTGAAGTGTTAGATGAAGGTAGTCCACTGTCAGGTAATGCGACGGACTCACGTACCGTTTATCAGTACCAAACAGGCCGAACATTCCGTCTCAATGCACGTATGAATTTCTAAATTCAATACCTGTAAAAAGCTACCTTTGGGTAGCTTTTTTTTTGGACAAATATGCTAACTTAGTAGTGTTCTAGTAATTCGGTTCGTCGCTATCAATGTTAGAAGGAGAAATTTATGACCCAGGAATCACATGGCTTTTCTATAGGCATAGAGAGAATTAACAGTGATGTTTTTTTATCACTAAAAGCAAAAGGGACATTAACTCATCAGGACTATCTTACAATAACGCCAATTATCGAATCTGCTTTAGCAGAAGTTAACAATCCTAAGGTAAAAGTTTTCATTGATGGTACCGAGTTAGACGGCTGGGAAATGAGAGCTGCGTGGGATGATTTAAAGTTAGGGCTGAAACATGGCAACGAATTTGAAAAAATAGCTATTTACGGCAATAAAGGCTGGCAAGAGTTTGCTGGCAAAATTGCGAAATGGTTTATACACGGTAAATCACAGTTCTTTGAAGATAAAGACAAAGCACTTCAGTGGTTATTGAACTAATACCGAAACCTTAAACACACCTTGTTTACCATAAGTAAAAGTTAACGAGGTATGCTTAGGGTTTATAAGGCTTAGCAGCATTTGAGCAATCTTTATTGCTTAGGTTATTTACTTAGGTTATTTACTTAGGTTATTTACTTAGGTTAATTGCTTCGGTCAAAAGCTTTGAATAAGTGATAAGTTTCAAACTGCTTTGTCTTTATGTGATCAATGTATTAAACCTTATCTGGCAACATCCTGTTTCTTCCTTGTTTTTTCTTATTTATGTCTATACTTATTTTATGAAAAGGAATTTCGAATAAGTGGAGGTATAGTGGCTAAGGAAATACGTTCTATACTGATTGTCGATGACCAATCAATCATCAGAAAGATTTTTATCAAAAGCCTACAGCTGTTGGGTAAATTTGATATTTCTGAAGCAGCTGATGGATTAGATGCTTTCAATCTTATTAAAACATGTAATTTTGATATGGTGTTTTGTGATTTAAACATGCCAGTCAAAGACGGTTTGTATCTATTAGAACGATTAATCGAAATTAAATACACTAGCCCAATCGTATTATTTAGTGGTGAAGATGAAAATCTGCTTAACTCAGCGAAAGTATTAGCCTCTCATTACCACTTAAACATCCTTTCAATCGTTCCCAAACCAATAACTTCAATGATGCTTAAATCTCTGATTAAGCAGGCGAGCTCTCTAAAAACATTTACAGTACAAGAACCATTACTAGAGCTCACACAAGAACAACTTCAGTTTCATCTAAAGCAAGGTAATGTAAAAGCATATTTTCAACCTCAATATAATCTAAATACAAATCAAGTCTCGGGATTTGAAGCACTAGCCCGAATAGTCGATGGCGATAACGTTATTTCGCCATCGCAATTCATTAATTCAGCAGAAAATACTGGCTTGATTTTACCGTTAACGAAAGCGGTGATCACAGATGCCTTTGAAAACTTTTCAAAATTAAATAACACATTCTCATCACTCAACTTATCAATTAACTTGTCCGGAAAGATTTTAGTGGATGACACTCTACCGCAATGGATTGAAAGCACCGCATCTGCAAACGCGATTGCAAATAGCGCCATTACTTGTGAGCTAACAGAAACAGCCATTCCATCGAACCCTTCGATCATGATTGTCGCCTTACTCAGGTTAAGGATGCTGAAATTTAAATTATCAATTGATGATTTTGGTACTGGGTTTGCTTCATTAGAGCAATTACATATGTTGCCTTTTGATGAGCTTAAAATCGATCGATGCTTTGTGTCAGATATTTTAAATAACACAAAGTCTCAAGCTCTCTTCAGAAGAAGTATTTCATTAGCTAATGACCTTGATTTACTCGCAGTAGCAGAAGGTGTTGAAGACTATGAAACTAAATGTTTAATTCAGCAACTTGGTTGTTCAATTGCCCAGGGGTTTTTCTTTTCTAAACCATTACCTGCCAATGAAGTCGTGAATAAAATTAATCAGTTAGGCTTGGGTTTTGGTGCAAAAGAAGAGGTAAGTCCAATTGAACAAAAATAAATTAATGACTGTAAGCTTTTTGGCTATTTCTGTTGTTTTGTTAACTAGTATTTATATATTTGCACAAAATAACGATAAATTACTTCAAGAACAGACGGTATCTTTCTATGAAAAACAATCAAAGATGCTAACTGGGTTAGTCGAAAAGAGTTTATATGAGCAGCTAAACGATACTCAATTACAGCCTTTAATCATGGGGCCAGTAAATGAAAATAACTTGATCGATATTATTAGTACTGAGAGTTTTAAAACTAAACTAAATACGCTAACCACACAAAAAGACAACTACATCAAAATTGCGATATTAGATCTACAAGGTAAGGTCTTAGTCGAAACCACTAAAAATAAATTGTCTGCTAATGTTCCTAAGTTTAACGTAGACCAATTAACAATCGCTAATTCAGAATGGTTTAAAGCAATTCGAAACAACCAGGTTAATCGCATTCAACAGGCTGACTTGTTTGGGCCGCAACAACAATTTATTGATAATTATCCTGATAGATATGACTTACTAATAGGTCATCCAATTTTTGCTGAAAACGGAGATAAGATCGCGATATGGATAAACATTATCGATTTTAGCCTCATAGAAGAAATTTTTAAAAATACCTATCAACAACTAGCGCTAAACGACTTACATCATCTCGAGTTGGCGTTAATTAACGACCAAGGTTATTTGTTAATTGATTTTGACCCCATTAGTAAACACCAAAACAGTTATCAACGTGATTTTTCTATATTGAATCAAGTTAATTTAATAGACGCAGGGGTTAAAGGGGCTGATCGAGCGATAGCTGGCTTTTCTGGTGTAGAATTAACCAGCCACGAAACTAAAGACGTTGAACAGATCATAATTTTTAGCCACTTTTCAGGTCATAAACAACGCCCAAATATCGGTTGGTCAACCATTATTCGTATTGATCAACAGGATGCTTTTTCTGTTTCTCAGTTATTCGACAAAAATGTATATCAAACATTAATAATTAGCTTCTTACTTTTGCTCACTTTAGGTTATTTGATATATAAACAACTACTTATACCACTTAATAACTTAACTCACTCTATAAAAAATTTATCAACAAACCCAAATAGTAAGCATCGATTAACAAATGTTGATCACGAGACACATATTATAATTGACGATTTAAAGCAAAAATTTATCGATAACCAAAAGCTGGTTGATAAAAACAAAATACAACAAGAAATATTAGATTTGCAAAGAAGTGCAATTGATTCAACCAAAACGGGAATTGTTGTTACTGACATCAGACTGCCAGATCAACCTATTATTTTTATCAATAAAGCTTTTAGTGATATCTCTGGATACAGCGCAGAAGAGGTTTTAGGTAAAAACTGCCGTTTCTTGCAAGGTCCCAATACTGAAAAAGCATTAATAAAGCAGATGTCACATGCTATTACTAAAGGAAAACCTTGTGACGTTGTCATTACTAATTACAACAAAGCAGGTCATTCGTTTATTAATAACTTATCTTTAGGGCCAGTGTTTAATAAAAATAACCAGTTAACTCATTACATCGGTGTGCAAAATGACATAACCGAAGAAAAGCAAAAAGAAGAAGCATCGATGGTAGAAATGGCATTGATATTAGAAGAGCGAACGAAAGAATCTAAAGACTCTGCCAACAGATTAAGAGCTGTTTTTGATACCACTTTTGACGGCACAATTGTTTTAGATGAACGAGGTAATATCAAAGATGTAAATCGATCTTTAGAGTTAATCTTTGGTCGGACACGTACAGAGTTAATTGATTATAACATCAGTATATTACTCGTCAGCTTACAATATAATCAACAAGATCAATTGCATAAATCACCGTTTAAAGATTGGCTTAGAAATTACATCGGACAAACACAGAAAATTTATGGTTTACATAAATCAGGGCATCAAGTCCCACTTGAATTTTCCGTAGGTGAAACAGTTCTTGAAGCAGAAACAATGTATGTAGCGATTGTAAGGGATATTTCTGTACAGGAGCAGACTAAACGGCGAGAACTTGAATTACAGAAACAATTACATGATCAGGAACTTATTTATCGAACAGCATTTGATCAGGCTGCTGTTGGCATTGCACGTGTTGGAACCGATTCTAATTTTTTAGAAGTTAATACAAAGATGTGTGAGATTTTAGGCTACGAAGAAAGCGACTTATTGACTAAAAAAATCAAAGATGTCACTTATGAGGAAGATATTCCTCAATCATTTCAATATATAAAAGATCTACTTGAAAACAAGAAGTCATTTTTTACTACAGATAAGCGTTATATTAGGGCTGATGGAATTGTATTTTGGGCTAATTTATCTGTTTCATTAGTCAGAGAAGATGCCACTCAACAACCTTTATTTTTTATCGCTGTTGTTGAAGATATTTCAGAACGAATCGCATCGGCAGATGCATTACTCCTAGCAAACGACGAAAGGGATAAATTACTCAGTGGTATCAATTTAGCTTCAGAAGCCGCAGGCGTATGTAATTGGGCTTATGACCTTCAAACTGGAGAACTAAATTGGGATTCGCGTATGTGCCAATTATATGGTGTTGATGAGAATCAAACTATAGTTTATGAAGATTGGCGAAATGGGGTTCATCCCGATGATGTTGAAATAGCAGAACAAGAAGTCGCTGATGCTATAGACAATATTTGTTCAATTAAAACTGAATTTAGAGTCATCAATAAAGTAGATAAGTCCATTCGATGGGTTCAGTGTTCAGCTGACTTATTGTTGGATGAAAATCAAAAACCAGTCACCATGTATGGTATTAATATTGATCTTACACATGAAAAAAAAATTCTATTGGCGCTAGAAAAAGAAAGCCAGGCGGCCAAGCAGGCAAGTAAATCTAAGTCTAGATTTTTAGCTACGATGAGTCATGAGATTAGAACGCCGATGAATGGTGTAATAGGGATGATTGACCTTCTTAAAAACACACCTCTTAACTCAGACCAAAAAAGAATGGTAACGACCATTCGTGACTCGTCGTTTTCATTGTTAGATATTATTAATGATATTTTAGATTTTTCAAAGATAGAGTCGGGTCAAATTGAAATTGACTTAACACCATGTAATGTACTTTCGATAGTCGAAAAAACCATGGATAACCTATGGATTAATGCATCAAACAAAAATGTTGAATTGTACATCAACCCTGACTTATCAATGCCTAAAGAGTTAATGCTGGATACTGTTAGGGTAAGACAAATTCTGCTTAATTTATTAGGAAACGCGATTAAATTTTCAGGTGGCAAAGAGGACAAAGGAAAGGTAACGGTTAAAACACAGTTTGAAGAAAATTTATTGTCATTAGAAGTGATTGATAATGGTGTGGGGATTTCAACAGAGCAGCAACAAAAATTATTTGTTCCTTTTTCACAGGCCGATTCATCAACAACGAGGAAGTTTGGCGGTACAGGTTTAGGGCTAAGTATAACCAAATCGTTTACTGAACTAATGAAAGGCGACATACAAATTAACAGTGAGCTTGGTGAAGGAAGCTCATTTAAAGTTGTTCTTCCTGTACAAGCAGAATCATCTAAAGAAGTGGAATTTGAGCAATTCGATTTTTCTATGTATGCAGTATTTATTGCATGCTCTAATGATGACCTTGCTAATTCTTGCCATACAATTTTAGCGCAACTTAAACATCACAATATCCACGTTATATCTATTGACGACTGTTATCTTGTTACACAATCATCAATGCCTGCTGTATTACTTACCGACACAGAGCAATTTAAATGTACTAATGAATGTAAACAAGTTAAAACCTTACAATTAAACTCAGATCCTATTGAAAAAAAAGGGCATATTGACCCTTACACTTATGTGGTAGGAACACACCCACTTAAACCGACAGAATTGATATTCGGTCTTGCAGTGTTATGCGGTCTAGAAAGTCCGATACTTGATTGGTCCACTGAAGATAATCAATCAAATAAAGCTGTTGTGCCTCAAACTATTGCAGAAGCTGAGTTAAATAATACGTTAATTTTGGTGGCAGAAGATCAACCTACCAACCGTTTAGTATTAGGCAAACAGCTAGATAGCCTTGGATATGCTTATGAAATGTCTGAAGATGGTGTTATAGCCCTCGAACTGTGGAAAACAGGTCGGTTTAGCTTATTACTAACTGATTGGCATATGCCAAATATGGATGGATTAGAATTAACTAGAACCATTAGAGATATAGAAAACCTCGAGAATAAGACTCCTACTATCATTATCGCAGTTACAGCTAATGCCATGGTCGGCGAGTCTGACAATTGTTTTGATGCAGGTATGAATGATTATATCGCTAAACCAATAGAAATAAGTACTTTAAAGGAAAAGCTAGCAAAGTATTTAGACATTAACAGTCAAGAATCAACATTAACGGCAGATTCAAACTTACCAACTCAAGAGTTTACACAGTCCGTGATTGATTTCAGTCAATTAGAAGCTGTGATTGGTACCAACGATAAAGACATTACTGATGAGATTTTAGCTATGTTTTGGTCAAGTGTAGTAGATGATTTTGAGTTAATTAAGCAAGGGCTTGAAAATAGAGACCCAGAAACAATACGAAGTAGAGGCCATGCAGCAAAAGGCGCTTCCGTATCAAGTGGCGCAATATCATTAGGTGAGTTATTTAAGTGGATCGAGAAAAACAACGATAACTTTGAGGGGATAGTAACTCATATCAATGAAATTGAAGCAGAATTAGTATTAATTAAACGTGTTTTAGAAACCAGAACAGTACTCTAGTACATTGATAAGCAACAGGGCGGTTTATGGACAATTTAATGAGTGTGGTGGTTTTTTATCATTCAATTGAAATTAAAAAAGTGATTCGAGAAATCCTTAGAAATAAATATCAAAGTATTTTGTACTGCGATGTTAATACTAACCAAGAACAGTTTATTGCTTTTATGACGGATAAATCTCAGCCAGTGTTATTTATTTATGCTTTTGAAAAAACTGAAGAAGCAATTGAATTTAATGATATTTTTGTAGAACTCAATAAAAACAAGAAAATCCATAGTGATAAATATTTATCTTTATTAATCTGTTGCAGAGAACATCGTGAAGCTGCCTATTTTGAGTGTTCGAAAGGGCGCTTCTATAGCTATGAAACTTTTAGACCCGTATATGATATGAATAGGATTAGGCTTTCAATAACGCAAATGGGTGACTTATTAACCAGCCAAGATAAAGTTAACTCTTACCAACAAGATAAAAAGGCAGTGATTAAAAAATTACAATCTGTTTCACAGCAGCTGCATGAAGTTGAAACATCTTTAACAGACGAAAAGGGCATACAGCATAATTTACTAACCGAGCTTATTTCTGAAGTCGATCAGTTATGCAAAGGAGATATGACTGAGAGTGCTGAAGTCAAAGTGCAAGTAGAAAAGATTAAACCTAGAGTTGAAAATTTTAAGGCCCATAATCAGAAATATTTTAACGAAATAGGCAGCAAGGTAAGGGCTGCTAAGCCTAGCTTTAAGAAAAAAATGCCTTTAGTACTTGTGGTTGATGATCAAAATGTAATGCTTAAAATTATTACCACAATTTTAAAACCCAAAGGCTTTGATGTTGAAGTCGCAACTAATGGGGCTGAAGCACTAAACAAACTAAAAAACTGTCAGCCAGAACTTGTGTTATTAGATATTGATATGCCAGTAATGGATGGAATTCAAACACTAAAAGCCATAAAAGAAATTAATGAATTAAGCCAGGTTCCAATCATTATGCTAACAAGTAACACAGACAAAGAAAGCTTTATCGAATGCCGTGAATTGGGTGCTATTGATTACATTGTAAAACCTACAAATGCAGAAACACTACTGAAAAAAATACTTGCGGTAATTTAACTTAAAGGTATTAAATTCAATATAAACGGCTATTTTAGTGCCGATAAATAACGTTATCGGCATTAAGTAATTCTGGTATAATTAATCAATTATTTCAGCAAGATAAGATTATGCTAAACGAGAAACCTCCAGTTTACCCTCTATTTGATTCCGCTGACTTTATCCTTGCGGGTAATAGCTTTGTTAATCAACATATCACCACGATAACGCTTCATAAAGTGCCAGATGCTGGCTTAATTATTGAGCATTGTTCCGATTGGTTATTTGAACAAAAACAATCTGAGAATAATTACAAAGCGTATCGTAGCGAGCTAACAACGTTCTTGCATTGGTGTTTTGATGTCGCGTCACTTTCACCGATTCAAGTAACGCGTAAGGATATTGCCCGTTATATAAACTACTGTGAAAACCCGCCAATTGATCTTGTTGGCTATTTTAATGTGGCACAATTTAAGACAGATAAACCTTCAGGAATAAGGTATCCAAACTCTGCATGGAGACCGTTTATCGGTAAGAAAAAGCTTGGTAAACAATTGCCATACAGCCTAAGTGAGAATGCATTAAAGACTAAAATTGCAATTGTTTCATCATTTTACGGCTATTTAAATAGTGAAGAATATACTGAGCGAAATCCTGCACAATTATGGTTAAAACACAGTCGTTTTGCTGTTAATCGTAAATACGTAAAAAATGACGATGACAACCATCATGCTTTTACTAAATTACAATGGTCATATGTCGTCAGTACAGTAACTGAATTGGCAGAAAAAGAACCAGAAAAACATCAACGAAGTCTGTTTTTAATCAACATATTATATAGCTGTTACTTACGTATTTCTGAGATTAGCGCCCGTGCTGGTTACTCACCAATGATGAGTCAGTTTAGAAAAGATGCTCACAATGGCATTTGGTATTTCTACGTACCATTTTCAAAAAGCGGCAAAGCTAGAAGTATTGCAATATCTGCGTCACTGTTAGACGGTCTTCAAACATATCGCCATTTTCTTGGGCTTAGTGATTTACCTAATATTAATGAGCAACAGCCAATTTTTATTAGACACAAAGCAGCTTCTCATGGCCGAGAGTCTGGTGAGTTAAATGCAAATTTAGGTATCAGGCAAATAAGAGAAGAAATAGATACGCTCATCAATCTTGCAGCAGATAAAGCATTAGAAGATGGCTTTGATCATGACAGTGAATTGATGAGGAAACTATCTGCACACAATATCAGGCATACTGGGATTACTCATGACATCAATATTAATAAAAGGCCGTTATCACATGTTCAAGCTGATGCAGGACACGAAAGCATTGATACAACGTCACAGTACTTGCACACCACACAAACAGAACGTCATCAAAGTGCTGCCAACAAACCACTGGATCATTTAGCCTAAAACTTAGGCGCTCGTATGTGAAATCTGAATGAGTATCAAGGGTGTTAGGTTCAGATTTCACGTAGCGACGCCATAAATAATGTGCTGTTTTGCCTGTAAAGTGGCGGATTCTTGTTAAAACAGCACGGTTAATACGATTACACATAACTGCGCACAATGTATATTATGTTAAATTGAATGTTTCTTTAAGGATTCGAAAGTTCGTTCAGTGCTTTATTCGATATGAACTGCGGTTAAAGCCAACTGCTGTTGTAAAAGTGTTTGTGGTTTTAAATTATCTAAAACCAAATAAGAGATTTTCAATCGCAATATTCAAATGTCATTAATCTATTAGAAGAACTTATTTATAGCGATACTCGAGCTGGTTTGTTGTGATATTAACAAACAATCTAATGATGGCAGTTTAAAAAAAGAATGTTGATAATTAATTATCAACATTCCTTATAGATAGTTTGCTAAATAAACATATAACGATATTGTAGATTAGATAAATTAATTTAATTAATCTACAAACAATGCTTGAGGTCAGAACTTGATGAAACGCCCCTCTGCTCGATATAAATCTATGCTTATTTGGGTACTATTTACTAAACGGCATACTTATTGAGTAAATAAACAGAGTCTATTTATTCTACAGAAGCCAACTTAACTACTGCGTCGTCTAAATAAATATCAACACCTACTGCGGCATTAGAAAAATACACCGAGAGCTCAGTTAATTCACAATCAGGGGGTGTAAATGTGCCACTCACTAATGTCCAATCACTGTCTGATACAGTAACGGCTGGGCTTGCCTCGGTGTAAATCGCCTCTGAACCTTCACAGGTTTGCTTGATGTTAATGCTAACGTTTTCACTGTCTGAACCTGCAACTCTTATCCAACCGCTTATATCATAAGGGGTGTTTGCAACTCCTCGACCCAAAAAGTCGTAAACAGGTCCTTGCCAATCATTGGTACGAGAATTAACTAATGCTGATTTTTCACCTGTATGCGCAAAATCAGTACTTTCTTCAATGTTTGCCCCCCAAGTTGCCCAGCCATTTATACCCGATTCAAAGGTTGAATTGGTCAATAAATTATCAGTGTCCACAGTAATGTCACTGGTAATAGACACGCTATCGATATAAATATCGACACCAATTGCGGGGCCATCAAAATATACAACGGCACTAGTTAGCGCACAATTTGGTAACACTAAACTACCGGTTAACTTTGTCCACTCGCTATTGGTAACCGTTATAGCACCATGTTGAGTGTAAGATGCATCAGCTTCTTCATCACCTTCACATAAGGTTTTTAAGGTAATGTTTAGCAGATCTTCATTAGTATTTTCAATGCGGGCATATGTGGTAATTTCATAGGTCTTACCGGTTTCAGCAAAAGGCTGTAAATTAAATATCGGGCCTTGCCAAGTCCCTGTTCTATCACTATGTAAAGCACTACTATTACCTGTGTTGGCATAGTTTGTTGAGCTGGCTAATGTGCCGCCCCAAACTGACCAGCCATCAGTGTTTATTTCAAAGTCGCTGTTTGTTACTAAGTTAGGACCTAGATCTTTCTTTTCTTGATGAAAAGTAACGTCATCGACATAGATATCAATACCCACTGCAGGGCCTTCAAAATAAAGAATGGCATCGCTCATCGCACAGGTAGGTAACGTTACCTGCCCCACAATTAAAGACCAATCAGTTGAGTTAGCCTCCGTAGCACCAGTGCCTAAGTACTTAACACCATCTGAACAGGTTGCACTAATTGTCGCTTTAACTTGAGCTAAACCTTCACTAATTGCCGTTCGAGCAAACAATTGGTAAGTTTGGCCTGACTCAACAAGACTCAAAATATTCGTTGATGGCCCTTGGTATTCTTGGGTACGCGCAGTACCGACTAGACTTTGGCTTCCGGCAAATACTTTGCTTGTGGTGATTGCAACTGCTGATGTGTCGTAACCTTCCCACCCTGAAGCATCAATTTCAAAATCACTGTTAGCTAACAGGTTATCGCCAAATCCATCAGTCTTAGGCATTAAAGTTTGTGGTCGAAGGCTTACTGCATCTAAGTAAAAATCTTCACTTACATCAGCGCCTTCAACTGATATAGTGGCGTTGACAAGCTCACAATTAGGTACGGAAAATGAACCTGATAATTGGCTAAATTCAGTGTTGCTGGCAACGACTGAATTAACAACGATAGTAGTCACTTCTTCAGTGACACATTCGAGCATTACATTTACAGAGCTTGCTAATGTAGTTTCGTTAGCATTCATCACCCAAGCTTCAAGGTCATAAACGCTGTTTGCCTTAAGTAAGTTGGTGATATCAATGCTAGCTGTCGCTTTAGCATCTTCACTTGCTGAAGATAACAGCGATGTTATTCCATTCTGTTGATATTCAGTGGTTCTTGTCGTTGTTTCGCCTAAGGTTGTCCAGCCGTCTGTGCCTATTTCAAAGTTACCATTGGCAATTAAGTTTGGCATCACACCTGATTCATCAGCTTCAATACCCATAAAGGCATCAGCTATCGCAAAATAAGCCGGTTTTCTTTGGTAATCAGCAGTGTATAAAAGTGGATCATCGGGTCCAAACTCGCCATCAATCCAACTATATTTGTCTGTGAACCCCCAAACCGTGACAGCGTCACAACGGTCAACATTCATGCATGCATTGACTGCACGATGGTATACCTGTTGTTGAATAGCCAGTTTAGTCACTTGGTCCCAAGGTAAGGCGGATAAACGCACATCAATTTCACTGATGTTAACGTCTAAGTCCAAATCAGCAAAACGTTGCAGGTTATCGGTCATTTGCTGGGTTGATGGTGCATTTGATGCATCTAAATGCATTTGAAAACCCACCCCGTGAATCGGGACTTCAGCATTGATTAATTCTGAAACCATGGTAAATACAGCATCAGACTTAGCATTGATGTTATCGATACTGTAATCGTTATAAAACAACTTCGCCTCAGGATCAGCAACATGTGCTCTAGTGAACGCATCAGCAATGTAGTTTTTATCTAGCTTTTCAAAGAATACAGAGTCACGATAATTAGCATCATCACCCATCACTTCGTTTGCCACATCCCACGCATATATTTGTCGACTATAACGCGCAGCCGTAGCATCGATATGCGCATTAATTAATATGGTTAAATCTTCAGCTGTTACATCACCATTAACAAAAGATGGTGCTTGGCGATGCCATACTAATGCGTGGCCTTTAAACGCTATATCATTTTCTTCGACAAAATCGATCATGCTATCTAAAGCGTCATAATCCCAAACGTCAGAGGTAGCATTTTGAATAGATCCCCATTTACCTATATTTTCAGGAGTCACATAGTTAAATTCTTTCTTTACTATGTCGATATAGTCAGTCTCGTTATTGCTTAAAACACCATGACTTAACGCAGTACCAATGCGTTTATTTGCTTTGTTTGCCGCTTCCACTAAATTAGTCACTAACGGATCGGGATCGACTTCCACGACTGGAGGCACTACGGGTATTGGAGGCACAACTGGTGTTTTTTTGTCATCATCTGAACATGCCGACAATAATAGTAATAAAGGTGAAACGAGTAAGCTTGTCCTGGATAATTTAAATCTATCGTTTTGTATATTCATTTATATTTCCTGAAGAGTATTGTATTTTTAATTAGTCATTTTATAAAATCGCTTTTTATTTTTTATACTACGAGGTAGCTATAAGTCTTATTGACCATAAGCTTGTGGTAAAGTAGACCAATTGAATGTTATTAACAATGAAAATAATCTAAAGATAAGTTGGTTAATGGTGTTTTTTTGTTGGTTATCTTGGTGGGTTGTGTGACTTTTAGTGTCTATTTGTTTGTTTTTTAGGCGTTTATTGGTGTTTGTTGAGGTCTAAACACTTAGAAGGTTTTATTTTAAATAATGTTATTTGAGGTCCTAACTTATTACTTTGACTAGAGCCGTTTGGTTTGTCGTTCGCTATGACATTGTGAATTTATATAGAAATATTTTAAGGTTTTCCTGGCGATTCCCCCAAAGTTACCGTTTGCAACTTAGCCAATTTAACGAGATGACAAAGCTGCCTTTTATAGATTGAGCAAGGTGTAATTACCCTTTACTCGTTTTAATTACCCTAACCTATTTAGAATAAAACAACTGAAATATTACGGCCTTTTAGTCTTACTATTGTTTTTAAGTAATGGTGTTCAACATGACTCCTTATAGATAGCCACATAAAAATCAGTAATAATGGATTTATCTTAAACATTGCAACCCTCTGTGTTGCAACGAGTTAAATACTAACTCTTTATGGGGCAAAATAATTTAGGCAAAGGCTTTATTGACTTACTTATACTAAAGCTCCACATTTTTTCCTTAATACTGACGAAACTATACACTTTGCAAAAGTATAATTAATGCATCAAATTCATTTGGGTATACATTGATTATGTTTAAGGGAAAAAAGCAAAAAACAATTGTTACAAGTTTAATTGTCGGCATATCGTTAACCTTAACAGCTTGTGAATGGGCTGAGGATCTGCTTGATGAAGTTAGCGATTCTACGAGTTCAACTGGCTATTACCAGTTTGTAAATTTAGTTCCCCAGTCTCCTATCATCGAATTTCTGGTCGATGATCAATCTATCGCTGAATTAGCATTCGGAGATGCTAGCACTATTGAGTCTGTAGCGAAGGACAGCTACGACTTAGGATTTAATCAAATTTTACCTAACTCCTCAAACGACGAATTCACTAGCAATGATGGTGTTAGTGTGTCCAACGATATAATTAGTACATATATAATTTATGGTGATACTGATGTGCCATCTTCGCTTACATTAACGACTGATATTTCAGAATTATTCGATGAAGATTTTGATGAAAACTATGATGCAATAATTCAGTTTATTCATTTATCAAACTCAGCATTTGATATCGATGTTTATTGGTTAAACGAAGGAGAAGATTTATTAAACAAAGTCGCCGATCACACTTTATCATATGAAAATTCGAGTGATGAAGTCGAAATACAATCAGGTATTTATAAATTGGTTTTAACTGAATCTGGTACAGATAATATTATTGCATCGAGTGACAGTATTACAGTATCAACTGGTGATGCTCAAATATTTGCGTTGACTAACTACCTAACTGCAGGTTCAGACGATCCTGTATATAGCATTATCAACATTGAAACAGACAGTGCTCGAGAACTCACAAATGAAGCGCAAGCAGCAAAGATACGTTTCTCACATGGTATCTCTGCTCCTGATTACTCAGACATTTTTCTCGACATTTACTTAACCAATCCAGATATCGATAACGAAGCCAACTTGATAGCTAATACATTAGAATTTGGTGCTTTGTCTAATCTAGTTGATATTGAAATTGAAAATGTAGATACGAGCGATACGCGCAGCTTTTACATAATGGATAGTATTAAAGAAGAAAAAATTGATACATTCAGCGTTGATTTACAGCCTAGTAGTCGCATGCTTATCTTAACATCGGGTGATACATCATCATCCATTACAGTAAATGATTACGAAGAAGAGCTTCGAATTATAGACACTCACGCGAAAGTTTTAATAAGCCACAGTATTGATGATATAAAAAGTGATGCTATTGATGTTTTGATTATAAATGATGGCAGTAACCCAGATACTTATTCTGCACAAATTGAACTCAGTTATATGGGCAATGCTGATTATGAATTAGAAAGTGGTGACTACGATGTTTATATTTATAACGCCTCAACTGGTGAATTAATTATTGAAACATCACTACGTGGTATTGAAAAAGGAGAAGTTGTGAATTTAATTGCAACTGACTACACCTACGGTGGTACACCTTATCAGCTACACACCTATTACAACGAATAAAAGCAATATAGCTCAGAAATCAGAGTGGGACCATGCGCCCTACTTTGACCTCACATTCTATAAATCAATGACCTATAGTTAACTAATGAGTATCTTTCTGTGTTTACTAAATTTTAATCGTTGTCTGCATAATCCCTGTAAGTCACAACAAAGGAGCGCTAAATGTCTCTTGTGTTCAACGTATCATTATTTCTAGTATTCATGTTTACCCTGTTGAATCCTGTATATGCCCAAATAGAAACCCAAAAATTACCAGACACCGGCCAAAGTGTTCAATATGATGTAAAGGGAAAGCCTTTATCCATCTCTAATAGTAGCTTGTATACTGGTCAAGACGCTTCAATTGAAGGTAACTCTTTGAGTTATAAAGATAATGAAGGTGGAACGGTTACAGACTTAAATACCGGGTTAATGTGGCAGAAAAGCCATGATACGACCAAAGGAATTTAGCTGAATCAACTAAAGTGATAAACAATATGACCTTAGGTGGTTACGATGATTGGCGTTTACCTACAATTAAAGAACTCTATTCACTGGCCAATTTTGATGGGCAACTAATGAAGCCTGAAAGTGGTCAGGAGAGTCGTCCGTACCTTGATACCGCTTATTTTGATTTCAATTATGATAAACGTATTCCATTTGCTGGCGCTTTCTGGTCAAGTACTGTTTACAATAAAAGCGCAGTGCAAAACTTTACTGCACATGGCGGTCTTCAGGGAGGGTTTGGCTTTAACTTTGCTGATGGGCATATTAAATCATATGAAACAGGCTTGTTTTTCGATCAAACTACCATTCAAAAATCTGACCATATGTTTGTACCTGGCAATTTTGTACGTGCAGTTCGCAATACTACAACGCTCTATGATATGGACTATATTGATAACAATAATGGCACTATCACTGACCAATCAACTGGTTTGATGTGGGCTAAAAATGATAGTGGTCAACAAATGGATTGGGTCAAAGCTCTAGCTTTTGCAGATAACGCTTTGCTTGCAGGTTATAACGATTGGCGATTACCCAATGCCAAAGAGCTTAAATCATTAGTTGATTATGAGAAAAAAGACTTACCAGCAATAAACACTGAGTTTTTTAACGTGACCCAGACTGAATTTAAATCACAAAAGGACGCCTATTATGTTTGGACGAGTACGACTCAAGGCGACTTTAAACAGTTTCGTTTGCGCAAGCTTGGAGCAAGAAAGGCTCAAATGCTACAGAATATTTTGATTGGCACGGGGCTGGTGCGCAGCGAAGCGATCCGAAAAGTGGTAAACCATCGGATTATGAACTTGCTTCTGAAATGGCAAGTGATTACATTTCCATAAATAATTGGGTCCGCTTGGTTCGAGATGCTAAATAATTAGCAGTGAAATTTAACCGCCGCATGGGCCAGTTTGTTCTACTGGCCAATTAAAATTATCTTGTTAAGCGGCTAGATAAATTTGTTCCTTTCTAATTATCTATTTACTCGTCTTGATACTGTTGAACAAGCTTTGCATATCAACAATGGGCTTATGTATTTCATTGTCATCACGATGAACAACTAAGATGTGACAAGCCCCCGACTTCAAATAATTGAGTCGGTTTTAAACGATAGTATTTTGCTTCTATATCCTTTGATAATTCTGCATAAGGCTGTGTCATTACGTCCTGCAGTTCGTGCAGCAATTCATAATTTCCTTCAGCTGCTTGTTGATAAGCAGGTACAACAAACCACTCACGCAAAATATATTTGGGATTTACAAGTTTCATATGTGCAGATATTTCTTTGGTCGATTGTGGTCCAGAAACATTGTTATTAGTACTGTTAGTAATACTATTATCACCACTGATATCACTAATGCTAATGTTGATTAGTACTTTCCAATCATCAAGCCACACTTTCCAGCGATGATTCAATGTTTGTTCATCTGCCCCGCCTGCTAAATCGGAATAAAAACTTTTTTGCAAAGGGGTTATATCGTCTGGAATAGAGGAGAGCTCTCGGAAGAAAATAGTATAATCAACCTTCGTTTGCTTCATCAGCTTGTCTAGCTCACTGAGCATCGAGTTGTAAAGTTGTTGATGATTATTCATGTTTAAATGTTCAAAGCCGAGCTTTTTTGCCCACATGGTATTCATTTGTGTATGCATGACATTTGAAAAACCTTCTTGAATTTCATCAAATTGTCTTAAAAAATCATGCTCAGCAGATAACAACGGACGTAAAGCTGAACAAAAACTATCAAAGTTTTTTTGTGCTGCGTTAGGTTGGTTCATCAAAGCAAAATGTAGTCCTCCACCTGTCCAAGGCGAGTATTGAGGATCAAAAACATCACAAAAACCAAAGGGGCCATAGTCAAGTGTGTAACCACCTGCTGCACAATTATCACTATTGAAATTACCTTGGCAAAAACCAACTCGGATCCATTGTCCGATGAGCGATGTTAGCCGACTTCTAAACTCTTTTGCCAATAAAATTATTTGTGCAGCTAAAGGAAGCTCCTTATCGATTACATCAGCGTATTCACGCTGTATTAAATGTAACACTATCTTTTCGAGTTCTTGCAATGCATTTGCGTGTTCTTGATGACGGACACGGCGAGCAAAAAGCTCAAGTTGTCCAACTCGAATAAAGGACGGTGCTACGCGCGTTGTAATCGCAACAGATTCGGATATTAATATATCAGGATTTTCCGAGCGTGATTCTTCTGAGTACCATGGACGTTGCACTTTATCCGTTGAAACATACAAACTTAAAGAACGCGATGTAGGTACACCTAGAGCGTGCATATGCTCTTGAGCTAAAAACTCACGAATACTTGAGCGTAATACAGCTCGACCGTCAGCACCTCTACAGTATGGTGTTCGCCCGCCTCCTTTTAATTGCATTTCCCAACGTTGGTTGTTGATAACGGCTTCAAATACTGAGATCGCGCGACCATCGCCATAGCCATTACCCGTTTGAAATGGGCATTGCTGAATATATTCAGTACCGTAAATAGAAAGTGCATAACCAGTTGACCACCCGACTTGACGCATAGGCTCGGGAACCTGAGACAAGTCTCCCGAAAATAGACGTACAAAATCAGGGGACGTCGCCAAACTGTCGTCAAATCCAAGTTCTAAAAACAAGTTTTTACTGTGTGCAACGTATTTGGGATCTTTAATAGGAGTCGGTCTAACTGGGACATAATGGCCTGAGAATACTTGTCGAGGTTGGTAATCAATACCGCTACTTGTAGCATCTGGATCTCTATGTAAGGTATCCAAAAGTGAATAACTTGCTGAACTAGCGAGTTGAGTTAATGTCGTTATTTTTACGCTGTTTTGTTGAGACTGACGATTGGACATATATAGTTATACCAAGATTGATAAGAAAATTTTCAATGCATTGTTTATCCTAACGGTTCAGTTGATAAGTTAATAGTTTTAACAAGTAACAAAAAAATAATCATCTTAAAAAATGATGTGCGTTAAGGATGTCTTTTTAGTAGTCATGCTTTAGGATGCGTGACTAAAATCAAGTGACAGTAAAATAATTTCCAATAAACATGTGTAATTTTGATTAACGATTAACGATTAACGATTTGAAGCATGCAGTATGACTAAACAATCCATTAAGCAAGCAATGAAACAAGCAATAGCAACATTGATAGAACGTAGAATGTTGCTGACTGATAACCTTGTTAAGGTAGAAATCTAAACACTTAATGGGATACCCATTATGTCATTGATGCAGAAGATATAATTACAATATGAAATAAAGCATATCGATGACATGATCAAAACTAGAACGACTTATCCAGCTAAATCTGAATCTATATAAGCTTTAGAATAATCTAGAAGTAGAATGTGATATTTGTGGAGAATCGATTCTAAAGCACTTATCTATTCTAGGTGTATTGAATCATTAAATTGAATGCTAAAAACAAAAACAAACACAAACACAAACACAAAGCCTACAGAAATGGCTTGGATTTTTATGTAAGTTTAAAATTTAAACAATATTTGATGAGGCACAAAGCGGATGATAGTTGCTTATAAGCTTTAGGTTATATCAAATTGCGTTTTTATAGATTGTGCGAAACGAATTATGAGTATCCTATAAAGAAGCTAACCCCTTTTAAGTCTAATCCCTAATATTTTAATCCTAAATAGTGTCTAATCGTTACGAAACATTGAAATAAGCTGCTCATCTATCAGTTCAGGTGATTGATGGTTAGCTGTCACAGCCTCGTCACAATACACGCGTTTCTTACAAGACATCAAACATAGCTGCCACAGCTGCTTTTTTGTTTCTATATCTAAACTTTTAATATCTGCAACGCAGATGTGTCCACTTTGGATAAGCGAAGCCATTTTATCAAGTGGAATAGAAATATTAAGTTGTGTCATTGTGTTGTCCTCAAAAATTCAATATAGCAATTATATATTAATGAGAATGATTATCAACACGATTTAAACTGATAACTAATATTTTTATGTTAATTGCCTTATTATTGGTTATCAGCTAAAAAATCGAACCAGGTAGACTTGCTGACCCCATCTTGTTTATAGCTCACTATTGTTCGCCAAACCATATAATTACTGCTGCAAGATCCATAAATTGCAGTTCCCTTAAATGATTTTTGATCGTCTGTTTCTAGTCTGACTGGAATAACGCCCATAAACATATCGCGACCTTCAATTCTAATCTGTACATCGCTTACAGGTACTGAAAACGTAAGTTGGATGTCTAATGGTTTTTCACTTGGTGTGAAAACAGGGTTTATCATGAGAGACACGGTTTGGTTGTTTACACTTTGTTCACAAACTTCTTCTGCAAATTGACATAACGTTTGATCAACAACTTCACTTTGGCTTACTTCGATTGGAGGTTGAGAATCGCATCCTACTA
Source organism: Shewanella sp. 10N.286.51.B7 (assembly GCF_002873615.1). NCBI lineage: Bacteria > Pseudomonadati > Pseudomonadota > Gammaproteobacteria > Alteromonadales > Shewanellaceae > Shewanella > Shewanella sp. 10N.286.51.B7. Next base: position 190,574 of record NZ_MCUF01000024.1, on the reverse strand, counting down.
AATTAGCAATAAAAAATAACAAGAAAGCACACTTTGTTAAAAATCGCACAAATAATAACCTCATGATTCAAATTGATAACATTATCTTTAGGAAATTGATCTGGATCAAGTTTCCTCAGGTTCTCTGAGTATCTTTTTTGACGCAGCTCAAGTATCATTGCATTGCCTCATGATAGATACAAAAAACATGAGGTAACACCTTGACAGCGCGTTAAAAAGCAACTTCATTTTAGGTTGTTTTTTCAGCGAATGTCAGCCTAAACAGGTAAAGTTCTTCTTTACTATAATTAAAAGTAAAAGTAATAAGCCGTGGAAGCATTATGATGAATCATTCCCAGCCTACAGGCGCTGATTACAACTACACTATTGTTCGCCAATTCGCATTAACCACAGTTTTGTGGGGAATCGTTGGTATGGCAGTTGGTGTATTGATTGCGGCCCAGTTAATCTGGCCACAACTAAACTTTGAAACATCATGGTTAACGTATAGTCGTCTTAGACCGCTACATACGAATGCTGTGATTTTCGCGTTTGGTACTTCAGCCCTTTTCGCAACATCCTACTATATCGTACAACGCACCTGTCAAACCCGATTATTTGCACCTAAATTAGCTGCATTTACATTCTGGGGTTGGCAAGCCATTATCCTCTCAGCTGCAATCACCTTACCAATGGGTTTCACTTCAGGTAAAGAGTATGCAGAACTTGAGTGGCCTATTGATATCGCAATAACCATTGTCTGGGTTGCTTATGCAGTAGTGTTCTTTGGCACAATCATTAAACGAACTACGTCGCACATTTATGTTGCTAACTGGTTCTTTGGTGCTTTCATTATCACGGTAGCAGTACTGCACATTGTTAACTCAATGGCGGTTCCTGTGAGCTTATTCAAATCATATTCCATGTACTCAGGCGCAGTCGATGCGATGGTACAGTGGTGGTATGGACATAATGCGGTTGGTTTCCTACTAACTGCAGGTTTCTTAGGGATGATGTATTACTTCGTACCTAAACAAGCTGGTCGCCCTGTTTATTCTTACCGTCTTTCTATCGTCCATTTCTGGGCATTGATTGCATTGTATATTTGGGCTGGTCCACATCACCTTCATTATACTGCGTTACCTGACTGGACTCAGACTCTAGGTATGGTGATGTCGTTAATCTTATTTGCTCCATCTTGGGGTGGCATGATTAACGGTATTATGACGTTATCAGGTGCTTGGCATAAGTTACGTACCGACCCAGTTTTACGATTCTTAGTTGTTTCATTATCTTTCTATGGTATGTCTACCTTCGAAGGACCAATGATGGCGATTAAAACAGTAAACGCCCTTTCGCATTACACAGATTGGACTGTTGGTCACGTTCACTCTGGTGCATTAGGTTGGGTTGCGATGGTTTCTATCGGTTCGCTATATCACTTAATACCTGTGTTATTCGGTCACGGCCGTATGTACAGTACTAACCTAGTGAATGTGCATTTCTGGTTAGCGACGATTGGTACCGTGTTATACATCGTAGCAATGTGGATTTCTGGTGTGATGCAAGGTCTAATGTGGCGTGCAGTTAACTCTGACGGTACATTAACTTATAGCTTTGTTGAAAGCTTAGAAGCTTCTTACCCATTCTACTTTGTCCGCTTTATTGGTGGTGTGTTCTTCTTAACTGGTATGTTCATTATGGCGTACAACGTCATTCGTACCGTTAATGCACCTAAAGATACTTTACCAGCATTAGCTGAAGAAAAAGCATAAGGAGCAGAACGATGAAATTTAATCATGAAATTATCGAAAAAAACATCGGTCTGCTAGGTATCTTTACTGTTATTGCCATCAGTTTTGGTGGTTTAGTTCAGATCACTCCGTTGCTATTTTCTAAGGATACAACTGAACCAGTTGAAGGGTTAATTCCGTATACTGCATTACAGACTGAAGGTCGTGATATTTATGTCCGTGAAGGTTGTTATAACTGTCACAGCCAAATGATCCGCCCTTTACGTGCAGAAACTGAACGTTATGGCCATTACTCTGTAGCTGGTGAGTCAGTTTGGGACCACCCATTCCAGTGGGGTTCTAAGCGTACTGGACCTGACTTAGCTCGAGTTGGCGGTCGTTACAGTGACAAATGGCATGAAGTGCATTTGATTAACCCTCGTGATGTCGTTCCACAGTCTAATATGCCAGCTTACCCTTGGTTAGCTGAAAATAAACTAGACGGAAAACTCACTGGTAAGAAGATGCAAATCTTAAGTAATTTCCATCCGGATCATAATCTGTATACCGAAGAAGAAATTGCTCGCGCTCAAGCGGCTGTTGAAGGCAAAACTGAATTAGAAGCGTTAATCGCTTACCTTCAGTCTTTAGGCCACGCGCTGAAATAAGGAGGCAATTATGGATTACGGAACGTTACAAGGCATTCTTACCATTATTGTTATGGTCGTATTTGCTGGCATCTTTTATTGGGCGTATAGCTCTAAAAGCAAAGCAGGTTTTGATGAAGCCGCTAACCTGATTTTTTCTGACGAAGAAATTAAAAGCCAAACTAATCATTCAGGAGATAATAAGTAATGAGTATCTTTTGGAATGTGTGGATTATTTTTCCGACGCTATTAGTTATTGCTGGTTGTTTCTTCCTTTTACGTGCTTGTTCAAAGAACAAGACCGGAATTGAAGAAGGCGAATCAATGGGTCATACCTTTGACGGTATTGAAGAACTAAACAACCCACTACCAAAGTGGTGGGCATACATGTTCTATCTCAGTATTGTTTTTGGCCTGATTTACCTAGCGTTATACCCAGGTCTTGGTAGTTACCAAGGTTTATTTGGTTGGACGAGTTCTAACCAAAGTGTGGGTTACGAAGAAGGTATTAAAGCTGACTCGAAAGCTGCTGTCGAACTCGCTAAAGCTGAAAATCGTTTATCACAATATGACCGTGAAGTTGCGGCTGCTGATGAAAAATATGGTCCTATCTTTGCTGCATATCTAGCGACACCGTTAGAAGATTTAGTTAAAGATGAAGAAGCATTAAAAGTTGGTGGACGTTTGTTCCTGCAAAATTGTGCTCAATGCCATGGTTCAACAGGTAGTGGTGGTATTGGTTTCCCTGATTTAACTGATGGTAATTGGTTATACGGTGGTGAACTAGCCACAATTAAGACTTCTATCATGAACGGTCGAAACGGTATGATGCCTCCAAAAGGCGGTTTACCGATTGAAGACAGTGAAATACAAGGCTTAGCTGAATACGTGTTCAAACTATCTGGTCGTGATCATGACGCTACGTTAGCAGCGCAAGGTCAAGGTTCATTTATGAAAGGCTGTTTTGCTTGTCATGGAATGGACGGCACAGGTAATAAGTTTATGGGCGCACCTGATTTAACTGACAATGCTTGGTTATACGGTGGCAGTCGCTTGCAAGTGATGCAATCAATTGCAAACGGTCGTGCTGGTGTTATGCCAGCGTGGAACGACATCTTAGGTGAAGAAAAAGTTCACGTAATATCTGCTTACGTTTATAGCTTATCAAACAAATAGTTACACCTCGGTAACATCAAAGGCTTCGTGAAAACGAAGCCTTTTTTTTAAGTGATTCTTAAGCCTTTTCAAGGTAAAATAACACAATAATAATTCTTAATATTTAGGACCTTTTTATGTCTGATGTTCAACCCTGGTATAAGCATTTTTGGCCTTGGTTTATTGTTGTTCTACTTCTTGTCGTTGTCATTAAAAGTATGGTGGCAATGAGCATTGCAATTGATAATGCAGACTCGCTGGTTTCTGATGATTATTATAAAGAAGGTAAAGCCATCAATATGGATTTACGTAAAATTAAGCAAGCTAAAAACTTAGGTATGCAGTTTTTAATTGAAGTTCATGACCATGAATTAAAAATTTCCCAGCACGGCGGCCCTGAATACCGCGCCGCACTTCAAGTCAGTTTCATTCACCCGACTCTTGAAGACAAAGATTTTAGAATCAATGCGACTGCAGATGGTAACGGTGATTTCAGAATCGGATTATCTGAAGCAATTTCAGGTCCGTGGAATGTAAGATTACAAGGCTTTGATAATAGCTGGCGTATCCAGCAACGTATTGATATACAAGATGATGTAGAATACTGGTTGAATTAATCTTCATGCAAAATTGCTTTCACTGTAATGAACCTGTTTTAACTGGTAGCGAATTTACAACCGTTATTGATAATCAGGCACAACCTATGTGTTGTCCTGGTTGTCAGGCTGTATCACAAGCCATCATCGACTCTGGGTTAAGTAGCTATTATCAATTTAGAAGTGAACCAGGCAGTAAGCAAACTGCGCTTGTTCCATCTGAGTTGGCTCAATTTTCTGCGTATGATCTTCCTGAAATCCAACAAGACTTAGTCCATTCAAAAGATAACCAAAATACGCTTTCAGTTTCTATCGAAGGGATAACTTGTGCAGCTTGTGCTTGGCTAATTGAACATAAATTAAAACAGCTTCCTGGCATAATTAGCATTGCGGTCAACTCTACTACCCAAAGAGCATTAGTCTGTTGGGATGACTCACGTGTAAAACTCAGTGAAATATTATCAGAAATCAGCCGTATTGGTTATCAAGCTGCGCCTTATCAAATAGACGAACAAGAAAAACTCAGTAAACAAGAATTGCGAAAGTTTCTACTTCGTCTTGGACTAGCTGCATTCGTCACCATGCAAGTAATGATGTTTGCACTGGCTTTATATTCTGACTACTTCATTTTAGAAGATACTGAAATGAGGGATTACTTTCGCTGGGTCAGTATGACGCTTGCCGCTCCTGTGGTCTTTTACTCTGCTCAACCTTTTTACTTCAGTGCCGTTAGAAGTTTGCTCGGCGGTAAGGTTAATATGGATTTGTCCGTTTCTTTAGCTATCGCTGGAGCTTATGTAGCCAGTTGTATCGCGACAATAAACGGCACTGGTGAAGTGTATTTTGAGTCTGTCACCATGTTCACTTTCTTTTTGCTATTGGGGCGTTTTTTCGAACAAAAAGCAAAACAAACCGCATCCGTCAGTTCGAGTAATCTACACAAACTCGTACCGTTAACAGCTAATTTAATATCTGATTCAATAAATAACTCCTCTACTAGTGAAGTAACTGAAATTCCAGCTAAGCGATTAAAAGTTGGAGATACCATTTTAATCAAACCTGGTGAAGTCGTTGCTGCTGATGGGATCATATTATCAGGTAAGTCAGGCTTAAATGAATCAATGTTAACTGGCGAACAAATGCCATTTATCAAAAGTGAGCGAGATACCGTGTATGCTGGCACTATTAATGTAGACCAACCTATTACTGTTCAAGTAACCGCATTAGGTCAAGATCAATTAGTCGCTGAAATTATCCGTTTACAAGAGGTAGCCTCAAATACGAAACCTAAAATTGCTTTGCTCGTTGATAAATCTGCCAGCTATTTTTCAACGGCCATCATTGCTATAGCGGGGATCACCTATTTTAGTTGGCTATTTATTTCACCAGATGATGCTTTCTGGGTCATGTTATCAGTATTAGTCGCTACCTGCCCTTGTGCACTTGCGTTAGCAACACCAACTGCAATCACATGTTCTACGGCAATATTTACCAAACTGGGGATTATTGTTCAAAAAGCTGGCGTATTTGAGAAACTACCATTAATTGAACATGTCGTATTTGATAAGACCGGCACATTAACGTGCGGAACTGTCTCTATTCAAAAAACAATTATTACAGATGAACTTGTTAATGAGCATTCAGCTCTTAATTATGCTGCAACGCTTGAAATGGGTTCTATTCATCCCATCGCAAAAGCTTTTGCGCCATTTGTTAACTCAGACATTATTGCAACAGAGATCATCCACCATGTTGGGCTAGGAATATCTGCTAAGGTTAATGAACATACCGTCAAATTGGGTAATGCTCAGTTTGTCGGCCTCGATGCGTCACATTGTAAAGGCCAATTACTTTGGTTATCTATTGATGACATAATAGCTTCCTGCTTTATATTGCAAGATGCTATCCGTATTGATAGTGCACAAGCTGTAACGGAACTTCAGGCGTTAGGTATTCAAGTCAGCATGGCAAGTGGTGACAGCAGTAAACATGTCACTGAAATAGCCCGTCAATTAAATATTCAACAAGCTTATGCAGGCTTAAGCCCACAAGACAAACTTGAATTGATAAATAATTTACAACAAAAACAGCATGTTGCTATGTTTGGTGATGGTATCAATGATGCCCCAGTACTCGCTGGTGCCAACTTATCAGTAGCAATGGGAAGTGGCAGCGCAATTGCTAAAAATAGCGCTGACTTAATTTTACTTGGCGATCATCTTTCTAAATTCATTCAAGCAATAAAACTTGCTAAACTAACCAATAGAATAATAAAACAAAATCTAATTTGGGCGTTTGCTTACAACATCATTATATTGCCGTTAGCCGTAACAGGTCATGTCGTTCCGTATATAGCGGCGATTGGTATGTCGATAAGCTCAATTATTGTTGTTTCTAACAGTCTTCGCCTGCTAAGGGTAAAACTATGAGTATCATCTACGTATTAATTCCCATTGCCATGCTTTTCGTCGTGGTCGCTGTAGCCGTATTTTTTTGGGCGGTAAAATCAGAACAATTCGATGATCTTGATAGGCAAAGTGTGTCGATATTATTTGATGAAGATAAGCCTACTGTGACTACAGATAATACTAAGACGCTCAATGATGACGTGGTAACTGCTAACTCTTTTGATGATGAGCAAATTGATTCGGATAAATCTGCAACCAAAAAGACTCCGCAAATTGATTGAATATAATGTATGGGGAGCATTCCTGGTCGGATTAATGGGCGCTGCACATTGTTTTGGAATGTGTGGTGGTTTAATTGGCGCTTTTGCTACTAATTTGCCAGCAACATCTTCAAATCGTTTAGCAAACCAATTAAGTTTTTTACTCAGTTATAACTTTGGCCGTATTGCGAGTTACACGATTGCAGGTGCGTTGGCTGGAGCAAGTAGTGCTGCATTAGGCTACATGTTCGATGTTGACAGTTATCTCATTGGTTTAAGAATACTTGCCGGCATTATGATGATAATAACTGGACTTTATATTGCCCAAATATGGTTCGGAGTCGTCCATATTGAAAAACTTGGTAAAGGTTTATGGTCGTTACTCAAACCTATTGCTAATAAATTGTTGCCGATTAAAACCCAGTTTCAAGCAACGATTGCAGGGATGATTTGGGGATGGTTACCCTGTGGTTTAGTTTACAGTACCTTAACCTGGTCAGTTGCATCAGGTGATGCATTGAACGGAGCTTTGGTGATGTTTGCTTTTGGCCTTGGAACACTGCCTGCATTGTTAAGTGCTGGATTAACCGCTAAAAAATTAGCTGGATGGGTTCAAAAAAAGCAAGTACGACTTTTAAGTGGGATCTTGATTGTAGTATTTGGCTTACAAACTATTTATATCGCCATCATGCAGCTAAACTAGCTCAAGCTTTGTTATTAGTTTAACATGGTATTGTAGTAATTAATTGAGAGTATATATGCCTACAGATCAAACTAAACAGCTTCGTGCATCTACTGGTGGTTGTGCAATTCATTGTCATGATTGCAGCATGGAGTCACTTTGCATTCCTTTCACGTTAGATAATAACGAACTAGATAAACTAGACGAAATTATTGAGCGTAAAAAACCAGTACAAAAAGGCGACCAGATATTCAAGTCAGGTGATCCTCTCAAATCCTTATTTGCTATTCGCTCTGGTACAATCAAAAGCTTCACTATCACTGAGCAAGGTGATGAACAAATTACCGGATTCCATTTAGCTGGTGACGTTATAGGCTTTGATGGCATTCATTCTCAAATTCACCAAAGTTTTGCGCAAGCTTTAGAAACTGCAATGGTGTGTGAAATCCCATATGACACATTAGATACTCTCTCTGGCACAATGCCAAAGCTTAGACAGCAAATAATGCGTTTAATGAGTAATGAGATCATGGGCGATCAAGAAATGATTTTGTTATTGTCGAAGAAAAATGCAGAAGAACGTCTTGCTGCATTCATCAATAATCTTGCAAACCGTTTCGGCAGTCGAGGCTTCTCACCTCATGAATTCAGGTTAACGATGACCCGTGGTGATATTGGTAACTATCTTGGTTTGACGGTTGAAACAATTAGTCGATTACTGGGCAGGTTTCAAAAAGCAGGTTTGATTGAAGTCAAAGGTAAATACATCACTATTATTGATCATGTTGCACTCAGCCAATTAGCTGGAAACTCAAGAATTGCCACTTAATTGAGTTAGTTTTCATTTTATGATCTAACGCAACGACATCACCGCAGTTAAGAGTGATAGTAATATAAAAACAGCTTGGAGGTTTTATGAAGGATTATAATAAGATTTTGGTAGTCATTAACCCAATGACTGACCATCAACCTGCTCTGGCTAGAGCCGTTGAACTTGCTTCCAAGTCCAATGCATCTATCACTGCATTTCTCACCATTTTTGATTTTTCTTATGAAATGACTTCAATTCTTTCAAGCCACGAAAGAGAAGCTATGCGTCAGGGTGTTATTGACCAACGCGAAAGCTGGTTAGCTGAAGCTATTTTGCCTTACGCAAAATCAGGCTTAACAATTGATACTAAAGTGGTTTGGCATAACAGGCCTTTCGAAAGCGTTATAAAATACGCCATCGAACAAGATGTCGATTTATTAGTAAAAAGTACCCATGAACACGACAAATTAAAGTCTATTATTTTTACTCCAACTGATTGGCATTTATTACGTAAAGCCCCTATTCCAGTATTAATGGTAAAAGATCATGATTGGCCAGTGGCTGGTAAAATCTTATGTGCAGTAAATGTGGCTTCAGAAGATGATGAGCATTCAACACTCAATACCAAAATAATTGAAAATGCGTTGAATCTTGCAGCTAAATTCTCAGCCCAAATCCATTTAGTGAATGGTTACCCTGGTACCCCGGTTAATTTAGCCATTGAGTTACCTGAATTCGATGCTGCAAGTTATAACGATACCGTCAGAATGCAGCATGAACAGCGAATTCAATATTTGGCCAACAGTTTTAATATCCCTTTAGAAAACTGCCATGTAGAAGAAGGTTTACCTGAAGATGTTATTCCTGAGCTTGCCTTAAAACTCGATGCAGAGTTAGTCATCTTGGGGACTGTGGGCAGAACTGGTTTTTCAGCAGCTTTAATTGGTAATACCGCTGAACATGTCATCGATAGTATCAATTGTGACTTACTTGCAGTAAAGCCTGAGGGTTATAAATCACCTCTTGAAGACTAAAGTCTTTACCATCGGCTTGAATGCTGGAATAATACGCGCCCTGAAACGATAGTTACTGGGCGCTTTTTAATGTCTGAAATGCAACAACAAGAAAAACACTTGGCAGATCGCCAAGCTAAATTAGAAAAGAAATTACGTCATGATGTTGGTCGTGCGATAGGAGACTATCAAATGATTGAAGAAGGTGACGTTATCATGTGTTGCCTTTCTGGCGGTAAAGACAGCTATGCAATGCTCGACATCTTGTTGAACTTGCAAAAGCGTGCACCAATTAAATTTGAAATTGTTGCAGTTAACTTAGATCAAAAGCAGCCTGGATTTCCTGAAGATATTTTGCCTGCGTACTTAGATACGTTAGCAGTGCCATATCATATTCTCGAAAAAGACACTTACTCAATCGTTAAAGATAAAATCCCTGAAGGCAAGACAACATGCTCTTTATGTTCTCGTCTGCGTCGCGGAACTTTATATGGATTTGCGCAACGTATTGGTGCGACAAAAATTGCTCTAGGTCATCATAGAGACGACATCATTGAAACATTATTTTTAAATATGTTCTTCGGTGGAAAAATGAAAGCAATGCCACCTAAATTGTTATCAGATGACGGTGCTAACATGGTCATTAGACCTTTAGCCTATAGCAAAGAGAAAGACATTGCAGAGTATGCGGAGCTGAAAAAATTCCCTATCATCCCTTGCAATCTGTGTGGTTCACAAGAGAACTTAAAACGTGGCGCTGTAAAGGATATGTTGAATCAATGGGATCGTGACTTTCCAGGTCGTATTGAAACAATTTTTACTGCGATGCAGAACACGTCACCGTCTCAAGGTGTTGATAGAAACGCTTTTGATTTTATCAGTTTGCAGCGTGATGCAGATGCTCCTTTATCCGGCGATGTAGCCGAGTCTGATTTACCTGCTTTTGATTTTTTAGATACCACGAATAATGGTCATATCAATTTAGATGAAGCAGCTAAAATTAATATAGTGACAACTTACAAACCGTAAATGGTTGGTCTGTTCTTGCAAAAAAGAAGCCCTCAACTGAGGGCTTTGTTTTTTCTATGCTTTGCTATTTCAACAGTTCAAATGACATAAGGGCTGACAACAAAGGGCATGGCATTAAAACTTAAGGCTTTTAGGTTTGCTAATTGTTCAGAAGTGAGTTGTAACTGGTTTGAAATTGATTGTGCTTTACCATCAATTGTTGCGGTAACAGGTAAGTCGGAATCCGAAAAGCTAAATGTAAGTCCAGTAATTGGTTTACGGAAATACTTCATTGGGAAACCTTGCTGACCATCTAACAATGCATCCATATCATCCTTAACTGCCATGAGTTCCGCTTGAACATACTCTTGTTGAGTTGACTTAGCACGTACTTGCATTGCAACACCACAAAGTGAAGAGTCCCCTTCTACTTCAATATTTAACAAACCTCGGTCTGACTTTAACTGTGCATCAAATGGCAAATATAAACGCTGGTGTTTATCGTAAGTCAGTGGGAATTCATCTTTTTCAGTGGTGATGTTACCTGAAATCATTTTACAGTTATCATTTTTAGGTACGCTAAAAGCAATTTCAACCAACTGATAATTATTTTTATTAACTTGTTTTAGTCTTTCATAAAAACCTGCATATGGAATAGAAACAGAATCAGCGATCGATGTTGGACTTAACAACACGAAAGCGACTAACATTGGTATCTTTACTAACTTCATTTTCTATAATCCTGCTAAATACGCTTTGTTTTGGCGTAACATCTCTAGTAGTTCATCAATATAAGCATCTTTACGTTCTGAGTAATGAATGAGTCCGAAAACTAATTTCTCAGCTGAAGGTTCGATATTTTGTGAACGTAAGTCAGCTCTCATTGATCTTAATAAACGGTATGCTGAATTGGTGTTTAAATTTAGCATGTAAGCTGCTATTGAATCTTCAGGTGTATCAAACGACGCTACTTCATGGTTCATTCCTGCTTTTCTGGATAAAGGCACTAAACCGCAACCTTTAGAAAAACACCATTGTCCGAAGTAATTGTTGCCTTCTTTAGCAAACCTAGAGCTGCCCCAGCCTGTTTCGTTTGCTGCTTGTATTAATACCATTCTTGCTGGCACGGTATCGACTCTAATTAACAAGGGCGTTAAGGTCGTTTCGTCAAACTTTTTTACAGAATAATTATATTTCTGTGTTAATTGTTTTAGCTTAAAGACTTCGGCATCGGTTAATGCTTTTTCATTGGCTAGGTTTGCCAGGATGACTTTTAAAAAATTTCGTTCTTTTAAAATAAGCGCATTTTGATGATTTACAGCTGGCGCCATATAATCAAAAAACACTTGTTTTTTAGTTGGAATATCACTGATCTCAGTAAAATTAGGAATTGTTTCTTGTTCTTTCTCATTTTGCTGAATTTCTGGTGTTGATACTAAAATTTTCTCCAGTGTAGGAACAAGCCAAACACGGATCAAAATAATGCTAATTATAACAACCCCTAACCCAAGGGTGAACTTACCCACTCTACCTGTTCTCAAAAACAATCCTTCCTATATAATTTTCATTGATTATACCGAGAATCATAACTAAAAGCAGTCTTGTGTTTGTGCTATTATTTTAAGTATGCATTTTTAGCATCAGACGATAGCTAGAAATGACATTATCCATGGTCGCAATAAAAGTCATCAAGAGTATGAAAGGAATCAAAAAATGATGAACCAACCATTACAGCAATATGATCACGTCGTCGCATTGGGCGGAGGTCACGGTTTAGGCAGAGTCCTTGCTGCATTATCCTTTTTAGGACCCAAGTTAACTGGAATTGTAACAACAACTGACAATGGCGGTTCAACTGGTCGTATCCGCCAAGATCAAACAACTATTGCATGGGGGGATTTACGTAACTGTTTATCACAGCTCGCCAATCGTCCTTCTATCGGTACCATGTTATTTGATCATCGATTTAATGGCGATAATGAGCTAAATGGCCATAATCTTGGCAATATTATTTTGTATGCCCTAGAACAACTTTGCGTCAGACCACTTGAAGCGATTAAATTAATCAGAACCATTCTGAAAATTGATACTCGTATTATTCCCATGTCTGAAGAACCCACACATTTAACTGCACTAAATGTCGAAGGTCAGATGATATTTGGTGAAACGAACGTTGATGAAATGAGTGAGGTGCCTAGTTCACTAAATCTCGAACCTCAGGTAACAGCAACTTGTGAAGCCATTCAAGCGATTAATAAAGCAGAGCTGATAATCATTGGCCCAGGAAGCTTTCTCACTAGTGTATTACCTCCTCTTTTACTTCCAGCAATTGCTACTGCCATTTCCAATTCAAATGCTCAAATTATTTTCATCGATAATTTAACAAACGAAGTATGTGCAGCAAATAAACTGTTGTTAGAAGATAAATTAAACTGGATAAACCAATTGTTGGGAAGAAATGCTGTCAATAATGTCATCAGTCACGCAGAACATATTGATGTTGGTGAATTTGTAAGTTTTTTTCCGCTTGTCAGTGATCACCATGCGGGTTTACATAACAAAGAAGCTTTAGCTACTGCATTATCAACAGTCATGAACAAATAACAGTCATGAACAAATCAACTTAAATTAAGATTATAAAAAAGCCTATAAGTATTTGCTTATAGGCTTAGACAGTAATCACAATGTGTTTGTTATCTGACGGATTTAAATAACCTGCGCAATCGCTTTACAGATAACCGGAATATTTTGTTTTGTCATGCCCGCAACGCTGATACGTCCTGAACCCACAATATAGACAGCAAACTCATCTTTAAGTCGATTGACTTGATCTTTATTCAGTCCAGAAAAACTAAACATACCATTTTGACGAGAGATGAAACTGAAATCTTGGTCAACGCCTTCTGATTTTAATGTCTCAACAAACAAAGTACGCATTTCGGCGATGCGTTGACGCATTTCGGTCAGTTCAGATTCCCATTCTTGACGTAGAGCATCATCTGATAGAATAGTACTCACAATCAAACCGCCATGTGCTGGTGGATTTGAATATGTTGCTCGAATAGTTTTCTTGATCTGGCTAAAGCTTTTTTGGGCTGCGTCTTCATCAGCAGCAACAATAGTAACTGCGCCAATACGTTCATTGTATAAGCCAAAGTTTTTAGAAAATGAGTTGGCAATTAATAGCTCTGGTACTTTTGCAGCAACAATGCGTAAACCTTGAGCATCTTCTTCAATTCCTGCGCCGAAACCTTGATAGGCAAAATCAAATAAAGGTACAAGTTCTTTATCTGCACAAAGTTGACCAACAATTTCCCACTGTGCAGCATCTAAGTCGATACCAGTCGGGTTGTGGCAGCAACCGTGTAATAAAATAAGATCGCCAGCTTGAGCACTTTGTAAATCAGTAATCATCGCATCAAAATCCATATCATGGGTTTCTGCTTTGTAATAGCCATACTCTTTTATTGATAAGCCAGCAGTTTGAAATATGTTTTGATGATTAGCCCATGTTGGGTTACTTACCCATAAGGTCTTAGATTCAGTATTCCTAACAAGAAATTCAGCGGCAACTCTTAATGAGCCTGTTCCGCCTGGTGCTTGTGCAGTGAAGGCTCGCTTGTCATTAATGATGTCGCTGCCTTGTCCAAATAGTAAGGTTTGAACGACTGCATTGTATTGTTCTACACCTTCGATCCCTAAGTAATTTTTCGTTTTCTCAGCTTCTAATAAAATTGCTTCAGCTTTTTTAACAGATTTAAGTACAGGGGTTTGCCCTGCTTCATCTTTATAAATACCAACACCTAAATTGACCTTTTCACTACGTGTGTCTTTTTTAAATGCATCTGTTAAACCTAAGATAGGATCGGCTGGAGCTTGAGGGACCTGAGAAAATATCATTACTTCTTTCCTTCGTATGAAGTGAACCACTATTTTTAGTATTTATACCATTGAATAGGTTTTTGAAATAGTGACTTTTGGTCATGAACAAAGAATTAGTTCACAGTTTGAACATTTGACATTTTAATTAGGTTTTAAATGGATATTTAATAACGTATTGATGATTTTCCATATTCATAAATGACTATTCATAGATATGGCTAACAATTCAACTAAGCGTCTTAGTTTAAAAATCCTATGGAATTTGATGTTAAACATCGCACTTTAACGACATAAGAAGCCATCGTTAGCGTAAAGCATGTTGAAGCCTTCGTATCTTGCTTATGTATCATATTCTTGTATTAAGAATATGGCACCGGAGGCCTGAGATGAACTGGCACGCCTGGTTTTAAAACGCCGAGGGATTTTATCTTGCTTCAATTACTCAAATGTCAGACATAAAAAAGCCCCGACTAATGTCGAGGCTTATTTATAATGGTACCCGAGGCCAGACTTGAACTGGCACGCCTATTAAGCGAGGGATTTTAAATCCCTTGTGTCTACCGATTCCACCACTCGGGCATAAGTGTTGTTTTAACCGGCTAGTTTAAGGCACTAAACAATTAAACAAAAATTGTGGAGGCGCGACCCGGAGTCGAACCGAGGTCGACGGATTTGCAATCCGCAGCATAGCCATTCTGCCATCGCGCCGTTGTTTGATTGGAGCGACATATCGGGTTCGAACCGATGACCTATACCTTGGCAAGGTATCGCTCTACCAACTGAGCTAATGTCGCATATCAAACAAAACACTTAGTTAAAACGATAAATCAATTTGTCCCTGAGTGCGGAATGGAATTCTACCGTTTTACGCAAATGTGTCAATGCAGAATTACTATATTTTAGGGCTTTTATAACCGTTTGATGTATAAATCAACGTATTGAACAATTATTGTCTATTAAACCATGACAGCCAACAAAAAAGGCACTTCTACTAAGAAGTGCCTTTGAAATGATGGTTCTTAAATGAGTAAGTTTACGCTTCTGGTAAAGAAAGCGTTGTAAGTCCAAGCATTTTTTGCATGACGCCGACTACTTGACAGCTATAACCGAACTCATTGTCATACCACACGTATAAAATAGCACGTTTGCCATCAGCAATAGTTGCTTGAGAGTCAACAACACCAGCATAGCGAGAACCCACTAAGTCACTTGATACAATTTCAGTAGAATCAGTGTAATCAACTTGGTTTTTCAACTCAGAAGTCAATGCGATATCTTTTAGGTATTCATTTAACTCATCGCGATTTGTTTCGCCGTTTAAGTTAACACTGATAATGGCCATTGAAACATTTGGTGTCGGTACACGGATAGCGTTACCAGTTAACTTACCTTCCATTACAGGTAATGCTTTTGCAACTGCTTTCGCTGCACCTGTTTCAGTAATAACCATGTTTAATGGCGCACTTCGACCACGACGGTCAGCACTATGATAGTTATCAATTAAGTTTTGGTCATTAGTATACGAATGGATTGTTTCAACATGTCCGTTTTCAATGCCATACTTATCATTCACTGCTTTTAATACAGGTGTAATAGCATTGGTTGTACAACTTGCTGCCGAAACAATCATATCCTCAGGAAGAATATCATTTTCATTCACACCGTAAACGACGTTCTTAATTGCACCCTTAGCAGGAGCGGTTAACAGTACTTTACTTGCACCTTTACTCTTAAGGTGAAGACCAAGACCATCTTCATCTTTCCAAATACCGGTATTATCCACAACAAGCGCATTATTGATGCCGTATAGTGTGTAATCTACTTGATCAGGTGAATTAGCGTAAATGATTTGAATATATGTACCATTAGCAATAATGGCGTTATTTTCTTCGTCTACTTCAACAGAGCCATTGAATGGACCATGAACTGAGTCACGACGTAATAAACTAGCACGCTTTTCTAAATCACCTTTTTTACCGCCACGTAAGACGATTGCACGTAAACAAAGCTTATTACTCTTACCCGTTTTTTCAATCATTAAGCGGGCTAATAGACGGCCGATACGTCCAAAACCGTATAAGACAACATCTTTAGATTCTACATCGTCACCAAAGTTTAAGCCTTGCTCTAACTCTTTAGTCATGTAGGCTTGAATTTGAGAAGCATCAGCATTATCACGCCAGTAATTAATAGCTAACTTGCCAATATCCACTTTACAGTGCTTTACTGATAACTTGCTTAATGCTTCAACGAATGGAAAGCTTTCACGAAGGCGTAATTTTTCGCCAATATGACGACGAACTAGGCGATGCGCTTTAATAATTTCAATTGTAGATGCGTTTAAAAGTGGTTTACCATAAACTAAGACTTCAACGCCTTGATTACGATATAGTTTACCAAGTAAAGGCTGCATAGCCTCTGCCATTTCGAAACGTTCTTGCCAACTTTGTAGGTGTTTATCAGCGCTCATTAAAAAGATCCTTTATCTCACATTTCAGCGTAGGGTGCAGAAAGCATTGAGTAACAAAAAGAAAAGACC
This sequence comes from Shewanella sp. 10N.286.51.B7, assembly GCF_002873615.1. Taxonomy (NCBI): domain Bacteria; kingdom Pseudomonadati; phylum Pseudomonadota; class Gammaproteobacteria; order Alteromonadales; family Shewanellaceae; genus Shewanella; species Shewanella sp. 10N.286.51.B7. The sequence continues at coordinate 173,861 of NZ_MCUF01000024.1, read as the reverse complement.
AATAGTCATTATTTGATAGGGTTATCCCCGTTTGGTCGGCGACATTGTAATGAAATTTACGCTTTTTCGCCAGTAAGAAATTTTTAGTAAACGTGTAATTTTATTAGAGAAATTCCACTTTTGGAGCCTGTTTTGAGTAAAAGTTTAGTAATAATTACATCATTTTCAATATTTGCTGCTTTATTCGGCTTATTTGGTTGTGATGTTGGCCGAAATAGTGGCAGCATTTGTAAAAAAAATCCTGAACTTTGTGCGGATTTACACCGAGATAGTTGGTGTTTAGTAGAAAAAGGCGACTTAATTCGTAGTAGATACCAATTAAAGATAACCACTGAGCCTACTGGAAAACAACTATACGACCAATTAATAAAGCTTGAGTCTTATAGCAAGTGCATAGAATTAGCTGCTGGTGTTATCCATATACAAAACACCGACCGGACTTTAGATAGAGAAAGAGCATATGCTGTTAGCACACAAAATTTAATCCAGTTAAGAGAATATACCAAGGACAACCCAGACAATTACCTTGTGTATTATCGTTGGACAACGTTTAACGATATACCTTCGCGTGATACGTTAATTAAAGCTGAGAAAAATGGTGAAATAACAGAACCATTTATACTTGCTCAGCTTGCGTCACATTATATTAAAACGGATATGAATAGAGCAAAGATGCTTTATTTACACCTATTGTCCCACGTTAAGCCTAAAACAATTGACCCTGATTGGTTACTCGCTCTCGCTACAATTTATCGTTGGGAGCAAAATGTTGATAATGAATATTTATTGACTAAGGCGAATACATTAATGAGTGACAACATTGCCTCACAAGAAAAATTATTAGCGCTTATAGCTAATGACAGTAACCGAGCTCAGCAATTAGATTTAGAAGCGATTGAGCTCGTTAGACTATTAAAAACAGCTCAGTTCGATACAAGTGAAATTAAATCAAAATTTGAATAAACAAAGACCACCTTGTTAGCTACACTGAGTACAATTAATTAACAGTTAACGCTGTATTACACTTTCAAAAAAATAGCCAACAGCAGCTTATTTCTGTAATTTGTAAATTAAATACAGATATTTTGCACTTTATTAGCGTTTTGAGGCTTTTTTACTTGACGAAAATCGTTAATTTGGTAATTTTACTACCATATGATTTACGTAACAGATTTATAATCACTTGAGGGATATGCAATGACTATCCGTGTAGCAATTAACGGCTATGGCCGTATCGGTAGAAATGTTTTACGTGCGCTTTATGAAAGCGAAAAGGATTACCCAATTGAAATCGTAGCTTTAAACGATTTGGGTGATGCTTCAATCAATGCTCACCTTACCAAATATGATTCAGTTCATGGTCGTTTCAACGCTAAAGTTGATCATGATGATGAAGCCATCTACGTTAATGGCGATAAAATCCTGACTTTTCAAGAACGAGACCCTTCTAAATTACCTTGGGCAGAATTAAACGTTGATGTTGTTTATGAATGTACTGGTATTTTCACATCTAAAGAAGCAGTACAACCGCATTTAACAGCTGGCGCTAAGAAAGTTATTATTTCTGCTCCAGGCAAAAATGTTGATGCAACTGTTGTTTACGGCGTGAACAATGAAGTGTTAACCAGTGATATGACTGTTATTTCAAATGCTTCATGTACAACCAACTGTTTAGCTCCTTTTGCGAAACCGTTGAATGACTCTGTTGGTATTGAATCTGGTTTAATGACTACTATTCATGCTTACACCAATGATCAACGCTTATCAGATGTTTACCACACTGATTTACGTCGTGCTCGTGCAGCAGCAATGTCTATGATCCCAACGCAAACTGGGGCAGCTGCTGCTGTAGGTTTAGTGGTTCCTGAGCTTCAAGGTAAGTTTGACGGTTTAGCTGTACGTGTACCGACAGTTAACGTATCTCTTGTGGATCTAACTTTCCAAGCGTCTCGTGACACAACAGTTGAAGAAATTAACCAGATAGTGGCAGATGCAGCAAAAACTTCACCATTGAATGAAGCGCTTGCTATTAATGTTGAACCTTTAGTCTCTATCGATTTCAACCATAATGCATTTTCTTCTAACTTTGACGCGACTCAAACACGTGTTAATGGTCGACTTGTTAAAGTAATGGCTTGGTATGATAACGAATGGGGTTTCAGTAACCGCATGTTAGATAATACTGTTGCATTAATGACAGCTAAATAATTTGTTTTAATTTATAAAAAAGAAACATTAAAAAGCCCTGCACTTGCAGGGCTTTTTGTTATTAGCTATCAATTTTATTAAGCGTTACCCTTCACTTTCATGTTTAAGGTTTTCGCAAAATTAAGCATTCTGTTTAATGGCACTAGTGCATCATCACGTAATGCATCATCTACGAACACTTCGTGTTCAGTTTTATTTGTTGCTGTCAGTGACGCTTCAATAGCTTGTAAACCATTCATTGCCATCCAAGGACAATGAGCACAGCTTTTACATGTAGCGCCATTACCACCAGTTGGTGCTTCAATGAGTGTTTTACCTGGTGCTGCTTGTTGCATTTTATAAAAAATGCCTCTGTCAGTCGCCACAATAAACTCTTGGTTGTCCATGTTTTGTGCAGCTTTAATTAGCTGACTCGTAGAGCCCACAGCATCCGCTAAAGCAACGACATTTGCCGGTGACTCAGGGTGAACCAAAATAGCAGCATCAGGATGCTGTATCTTAAGTTCCTTTAATGCTTTAGATTTGAATTCGTCATGAACAATACAATCGCCCTGCCACATCAACATATCAGCGCCAGTTTCTTTAGCAATGTAACTACCCAAGTGACGGTCAGGTCCCCAAATAATCTTTTTGCCTTCGCTATCCAAATGTTCAACAATCTCTAGCGCGATACTAGAGGTTACTACCCAATCTGCACGGGCTTTTACTGCCGCGGAGGTGTTCGCATAAACAACTACGGTATGGTCTGGATGGGCATCACAAAATGCTGAAAACTTATCAATTGGGCAACCAATGTCTAAAGAACAAGTGGCTTCTAACGTAGGCATCAAGACAGTTTTTTCAGGGCTTAAAATTTTAGAGGTTTCCCCCATAAACTTTACACCAGCAACAATCAGTTTCTTTGCTGGATGGTCACGGCCAAAGCGTGCCATTTCGAGGGAGTCAGAAACACAACCACCGGTTTCTTCAGCCAGTGCTTGAATTTCAGGATCTGTATAATAGTGTGCAACTAAAACAGCATCTTGGTCGATCAATAGCTGTTTTATTCTTGCTTTAGCTGCAGCTTTTTCAGCATGAGACAATAAAGCAGGTTTCGCAGGAAAAGGATACTCGATAGATTCGATATTCGGTGCCGAGGTGATCATTATGGTTCCGAGAAGTTACAACGTCCGGAGATTATACAAAATCAGTTAACAAAATTAAAGGACGCAATAGCGTCCTTTAATGAGTTAATTAGATTGCCATTATAGAATTAGCGCATTGTGAGTAACATTTCTTGTGGCTGCTCTAAGTACTGCTTCCAAAGATTACAGAAACGAGCAATGGTTCCACCATCGATTACACGATGATCGCCAGACCAACTGACTTGCATAATCTTACGCGCTTCTACCTCGCCATTGGCATTGAAACGAGGGAGTGTTTGTAATTTACCTAGGGCAACAATCGCAACTTCCGGTTTATTGATAATAGGCGTAGCAACCGTCCCACCTAAAGCACCAATATTTGAAATTGATATTGTTCCACCTTTTAAATCAGCAGGACTTACACGGCCACTTCTAGCAGCAGTTGTGAGTCGTGTAATTTCAGCGGCAACTTGTAAAATAGTTTTACTTTGTACATCTTTAACATTCGGTACTAACAAACCCACTTTTGAATCAACAGCCATACCAATGTTATGACTCGTTTTATAGGTTAACTCAGTGCAATCAGGGTTGACTTGACTGTTTAATACTGGAAATTCATTAATGGCTAATGACATTGCTTTCATGAAGAAAGGCATCATTGTCAATTTAACTTCGTCAGTTGAATAACGTTGTTTCATCTCGGCGCGTAATGCAACTAAATCTGTTAAATCAAATTCTTCACAATATGTAAAATGAGGAATCGTAGAAACAGACTCAACCATCATCTTAGCCATAACAGCTTTAACACCTTTAATTGGCTCAACTCTGTCTGCATTTGTTGTTTGAATATTAGCTGGTATTGCAGCGCTATTAGAAACGTTAGTCGTTTTAGAGGCTGAGGTTTGGTTTGCTGTGGAGCCATTAGCAAACGCTTCAACATCTTCTTTATACACACGACCATTTTTACCCGTACCTGGCACGTTAGCAATATTGATATCCAAACTTCTAGCTAATCGGCGAACTGCAGGACTTGCTAACGCTTTACCTTGAGCAACTGGTTCACTAGTAACGATTTCGCTAACGGCAGCTGAATGCGTGACTGTTTGAGCCGCTTCAACTTGAGTGCCTGTAGATTCAACCTCGATTGCGAATAACGGCTCATGAACTTTAGCTAATTGGCCTTTTCTGTAATGTAATTTTACAATCTTGCCATTTTTAATCGCTGGTATTTGAACTAAAGCTTTATCTGTCATCACATCAGCAATCGGCTGATCCTCTGTGACAATATCACCTTCAGCGACAAGCCATTCAACAAGTTCACATTCAACAATACCTTCACCGATATCAGGGAGTAAGAACTCTTCAACATCACGTGCGGTAGTTTGACTTATTTGTTCAACATTTCTTGCAACTTCATTGCTGGTTTCTTCATTAGCTTCTGTTGCCGTTTCTTGAGTAGAAGGTGCTCTAGATTCATCAGCAGTGTTAACACCTGTTGCCTCAAGTTCTACTGCATAAAGCGGCGCATGAACTTTTGCAATGTCACCCTTCGCGTAATATAGCTTGGTAATGACGCCCGCATGAGGTGCAGGTATTTGAACTAAAGCTTTGTCTGTCATCACATCAGCAATTGGTTGATCTTCAACAACAACATCACCTTCTTGAACCATCCAATCAACAAGCTCACACTCTACGACGCCTTCACCAATATCAGGCAAAATAAAATCTTTAATCATATCTTGCTCCTAGAAATTGACTGAAGCTTTAATGGCTTCGTAAGTTTTAAGTTCATCTGGCATGTATTCTTTTTCCAGAATCAACGGATATGGTGTATCTAAGCCACATATACGGCTTATAGGTGACTCTAAATGTAAGAAACACTCTTCTTGAATTGTCGCTGCGATTTCACCGGCGAAACCACCCGTTAACGGTGCTTCATGGTTAATGAGCAAACGACCTGTTTTCTTGACAGATGCAGCAACGGTATCAATATCCCAAGGTGACAAGGTTCTTAAATCGACAATTTCACAAGAAATGCCGTCCTTTTCAGCCATTTTTGCCGCTTTTTCAAGAGTTTCCATCTGAGCGCCCCAACCAAGTAAGGTAATATCCGTCCCCGTTTTAACGACATCAGCTTTACCAAGCTCAATTACGAAGTCGCCGGCAGGGACTTCACCAACAGATGCACGGTACAATCTTTTTGGTTCAAAGAAAATGACCGGATTTGGATCGCGAATTGAAGCTAATAACAAACCTTTGGCTTGTTCTGGGTTCCGTGGAATGACGACTTTTAAACCAGGGGTTTGGGTAAAATACGCTTCTGGCGATTGCGAGTGATAATGACCACCTGCAATACCACCGCCGTACGGGGTTCTAAAAGTTAACCCACCAACGTTAAACTGGTTACCACTGCGGTATCTGAACTTTGCTGTTTCATTCACTATTTGATCGAATGCAGGAAAAATATAATCAGCAAATTGAATTTCAGCAACGGCCGTCATACCATTTGATGCCAAGCCATTAGCAAAACCTGCAATGCCTTGTTCAGTTAAAGGAGTATTAAAACAACGATCTCTGCCAAACTTTTCTTGTAATCCTGATGTTGCACGGAAAACGCCACCAAAATGACCCACATCTTCGCCAAACACAACCATTCGTTCATCAGCAGTCATTGCAATTGCCAATGCATCATTGATGGCGTGTAACATATTCATTTCAGCCACAATTAAATTCTCCCTGCGCTTTTAGGATACGACTTTGGATATTTCTTAATATGTTGTTTGAGCTCTGCAAGCTGCTTTTCTAAAACAGGTGTAGGCTTATCCAGTACGTCTGTAATCAAACCATCTATGTGTGGTAAAGGCACTTTTTCAGCCACTTTAACGGCGCTAAGTACTTCCTCACGATATTTCTCATAACGTGCTGCATCATCTGCTTCATTAAGCCAATCTTTATTTATCATCCAAAGCTTGAAGCGTTTAACTGGGTCATGTTGTTCCCATTTCGCTTCTTCTTCTTTCGAACGATAACCAGAAGGATCATCCGATGATGAATGCGCACCTAAGCGATATGTCATTGCTTCGATTAATACAGGTGCATTGTGTTCAAGCGCGTGCGCGCGAGCTTGTTGAGTTGCTGCAAGCACAGCTAACATGTCATTACCATCAACACGAATGGTATGCATACCGTAACCCACACCACGACTAGCAATGCCATTACCGGCAAACTGTTCTTCAGTAGGCGTTGAAATGGCATAACCATTATTACGACAGAAAAATATCGTTGGAGATTTTAACACTGCAGCCATATTCAAACCTGCATGAAAGTCCCCTTCTGATGCTGCGCCTTCACCAAAGTAACAAATGGCTACGTTACGTTTACCTTGTAATTTAAAAGCATGTGCAACGCCAGTTGCCTGTGGAATTTGTGTTGCAAGTGGGGATGAAATGGTTTGGTAATTTAGCTCGTTACTACCGTAATGAATCGGCATTTGACGGCCTTTACCTAAATCTTTTTCATTACTGAACATCTGATTCATAAATTGTTCAGTAGTAAAACCACGGTATCGTAATGAGGCATGTTCGCGATACTGAGCAAGAATTACATCGCCATCATCTAACGCCGCTGTACTGCCGATAATTGATGCTTCCTCACCAGTACATGTCATATAAAAACTGATACGACCTTGTCTTTGCGCACTTAGCATACGTTCATCTAATACTCGGGTAAAAACACAAGTATCATGAATTCGCTCAGCGAGTGCTTTATCTATCACTGGCATGACGGCATTTTCGTATGTCGTACCATCAGCTTGAAGAATTTTTAAAATAGGAATGTGCAATGAAGCTTTGTCTAAGAAGCTGACACGATGCACTGTTTCATTATTCAGTGGTGCGTTGCTCATATTGTGCTCTTATTATGTGAGGCCTTATAAAATAAAGCTTAATTTATACTATGCGAACGAACATTACGTTAACGTAAACTAGCGATCAACTAATGTTCATTCCATCTAGTGAATAACTTCTCATTTAATTTGTATATCTAGCTTTACAAATTACTGAATATCTTCGTTAGGAGCTGGTATTAAGCATAATACCGTGCGCTGACCAACAGGTACATTTTCATTTGGAAAAACGATAGCTTCATACGGATATTCAATTAAAATTTCTTTTCCGCCTTCAGTTGCTAATACTTCACCTTGCTTAAAGCCGGTAAAATTAACCGTGGCTTTTGGAAATGCGAATGTAAAATCGTCGAATTGCTTGTTTACTGAACGAGACACTTTATACAAGTTAAGCTGGTCGCTGTTAAATTCAGCAACTGATACTTGCTGCTTGGTTATCAAGTGATTTAGCATTTTGCGCGTATTAGCAAACTTACTCATTTCATTTTGACCAAACGGCATCACCTTTCCAAGCTCAACGGTGAAAGCGTCGGCTTTAAATTGTTCTGACGAATAATAGCTAAATGTCGTTGTCGGTTCGTGATGAAATAAAATGGTGTCCACATCGCAACCAGCAAGAAACATAATTTGTTCAGCACTAAAACTACGTCCTGGTCGATAAGGATATATCGCAAATTTTTCGTGTTTTGAAGGCTTAATCGCTGTGTGCAAGTCATAATGAATACGTTGTGATACGTGATTATCGAGGAAAAAATCGCTTACATAATCCTCCAATGCTTTAGCGCGAACTCTTTCCTTGTTGCAAAGCCCTTCACCTTTTGAATGCGCGCCGCTAAATAACCTGTTCATGTTTTCTTCTACAAAACGGGTTTCAGTTAAAATGGAATCTGGGTTGCCAATTAAAAATAATACTCTGTGTTCTGTCTGTATTTGTTCATTAAGTAACGCTTGGATTAAGTCATTACAAATCTCAATAGGCGCAGTTTCGTTCCCATGAATGGCACACGATAAAACAATATCCTTAGTAGAACCTGTTGCAGGAGTAAAGCTGATGACACCGTTATCATGTATTTTGACTATTGTTTGATTAGATAAGGTGAAACTGTGTGAGGTAATGACTTTATCGATGTTAGCTAAAGTGAACGCTAAAAAATCTTTTTCTTCCATTAATTGTTGAAACACGAAGACTCCTTGAAAAACGGTAAAACGAAATTGGTTTCAATAACAGATGTTGATTCTAACACAACAAGTGGAAGCTGACGTTAAGGGACAATTAACATAGTGTAAAACTTTACTTGCATTCTCATTCAGAATAAATATAATTTTAGCCATCTAGACTTCTTTATGGATGTGAGTATGACTTTAGCAACATTTGGTGCAGGCTGTTTTTGGGGTGTTGAATATTTTTTCAAGCAAGTAGATGGTGTTACCAATGCACAATGCGGCTACATGGGCGGAAGAGATCAGTTTCAGAGTTATGAAGAAGTCAAAACAGGCACAACAGGTCATGCTGAAGTCGTTCAAGTAGAGTTTGATGAATCAATTGTTTCATACCAAGAGCTTTTGGAAGTGTTCTGGCAAAATCACAACCCAACCACTCTGAATAGACAAGGTGGCGATATTGGTAATCAGTATCGCAGTGCTGTATTTTTTCATGGTAAAATTCAAAAAGACGCTGCTGAAAAATCCAAACTTGATCTAGCACGCAGTGGTAAATGGGGAACTAAGCATATTGTAACTGAAATTGTCCCAATTCAGCAGTTCCACCCTGCAGAAGAATATCATCAAAATTACTTAGAGAAGAATGAGTTACCAAGCTGTCATATTAGTTATTAGTTTATGAAATGACTTAAGGCACTTGTATTGGTGCCTTTTTTATACAAAAGCGATTAATACAATCTATATCTTAGACAGTTCTGCACTTTACCCCATCCGTTAAATTCCCTACAATCCATGCAAATTGCTTAAGGCATGAATACGGAGAAATACAAAAATGAGTCAAGCTCGTCATATTAACCTACTTATCTTAGGTTCAGGTCCTGCTGGTTATACTGCTGCAGTTTATGCCGCTCGTGCGAATTTAAAACCAGTCATGATCACTGGTATGCAGCAAGGCGGTCAATTGACCACAACAACAGAAGTTGAAAACTGGCCAGGTGATGCTGAAGGTTTAACCGGTCCTGTTTTGATGGAAAGAATGCAACAGCACGCAGAAAAATTTGAAACTGAAATCATTTTTGATCACATTAATGAAGTCGATTTTAGTGAGCGCCCTTTTAAATTAAAAGGTGACAACGGCGAATTTACTTGTGATGCACTAATTATCGCAACTGGAGCCTCTGCTAAATATTTAGGTTTGCCTTCTGAAGAAGAATTTATGGGGCGTGGTGTATCAGCATGCGCAACTTGTGACGGTTTCTTTTATCGTAACCAGAAAGTAGCCGTTGTTGGCGGCGGTAATACCGCTGTTGAAGAAGCACTTTACTTAAGTAACATCGCATCAGAAGTTCATTTAATTCATCGCCGTGACACTTTCCGCTCAGAAAAGATTCTAATTAATCGACTAATGGACAAAGTGGCAAACGGAAATATTATCCTTCACTTAGATCAAACGCTTGATGAAGTGACTGGTGATAATATGGGCGTTACTGGTTTGAATATGAAGAGCACTAAAGACGGGTCTATTTCGCCTCTAGAAGTTGCAGGTGTATTCATTGCAATTGGTCATAGCCCTAATACTAGTATTTTTAATGATCAACTGAATATGAATCACGGCTACATTACGGTTAATAGTGGTTTACAAGGTAATGCAACACAAACCAGCATTGAAGGTATTTATGCCTGTGGTGATGTTATGGATCAACATTACCGTCAAGCTATTACATCAGCAGGTTCAGGTTGTATGGCGGCTTTAGATGCTGAACGATTCCTTGATGCTCAGTAATCAATAAACGCGTTATGTATTAAGATAAAGCCAGCGAATGCTGGCTTTTTTATTGTGTCGAATCCATTGAGTATAAAACTACATCGACTTCGCCATCGACATCTGGGTGCACAATTGTCTTTTGGTATGTCATACCTAATTTAACCATTATGTTTATTGAAGCGCTATTGTGTTTATCAGCGATAGCGGAAAACTTTTTCACATTTTGTTGATGAGATACAATGTGTTTAATGACCGCTATGGCACTTTCGGTTGCAACTCCTTTACCCCAAGTTTCTTGTTTAAATCGCCAACCAATTTCGATATTGTTAAACTCAGGCGACTCTGTAAAAAAGCCCATTGGTCTAATCAAAATCCAACCTGCAAATTGTTTATCATTTAAAAATACTTTCCAAAGCCCCCAATCTTTAGCAGGGTTAAGGTAACTGGCTAAGCGTGGAATAAAAACCTCATCAATTTCTTGTTGAGTTGTTTTTTTACCGCCATTGATATATTTCATCACAACAGGGTTTTGATCTAATTCAAATAATAAATCCGCATCATTAAGTGTCATAAGTGAGATAGTAAGGCGTTCTGTAGTAATTACAGTCATCGTGGTATTCCGTTAATAATGATTGTTTAAGGCTAACAATAAGATACCGTAAATTATAGGCATAAAAAAAGGAACCCGAAGGCTCCTTTTTTAAAGCATTTTAACTAATTACTTAGCTAAAGCTTCTTTTGCTTTTTCAACTAAAGTTGTAAATACAACTTTGTCGAATACAGCGATGTCAGCCAAAATCTTACGATCGATTTCGATTGATGCTTTTTTAAGGCCGTTAATGAAACGACTATAAGAAAGACCATTTTGACGAGAAGCCGCATTGATACGTGCAATCCAAAGTTGACGGAATTGACGTTTCTTTTGACGACGGTCACGGTAAGCATATTGACCAGCTTTAGTTACTGCTTGAACAGCAACACGGTAAGTACGTGAGCGAGCTCCGTAATAACCTTTGGCTAATTTAAGTACTTTCTTGTGACGAGCACGAGCGGTTACACCACGCTTAACTCTAGGCATTGTTCATATCTCCTTTAATTAAGCGTATGGTAGTTGACGTGCGATTGCTGGCACATCAGACTTTGCAACTAAACATTTAGCACGTAAGTGACGTTTACGCTTAGTGCTCTTCTTTGTCAAAATATGACGTAAGTGTGCTTGTTTACGCTTGAAACCATTAGCGGTTTTTCTGAAGCGCTTTTGAACACCCTTATCTGTTTTCATTTTAGGCATTGCTAAAACTCCGCATTGGGACATTAATAAAACGTAAGGCGAGCAAAATCCTCAAAAGGACTTTGCTACTTTTTAGTGGGTTGCCCTACTATTTCTTTTTAGGTGCGAGGACCATAACTGCTTGTCGACCTTCCATTTTCGGGAAAGATTCAACAACAGCATATGTTTCCAAATCTGCTTTGATACGGTTCAAAAGATCCATACCTAAGCTTTGGTGTGCCATTTCGCGACCACGGAAACGCAGCGTAATCTTCGCTTTGTCCCCATCTTCAAGAAAACGAATCAGGTTGCGTAGTTTTACCTGATAGTCGTTTTCATCAGTGCCAGGACGGAATTTTATTTCCTTCAGCTGGACCTGTTTCTGCTTCTTTTTTTGTTCCTTTTGGGCTTTAGCCTTATCAAAAAGGAACTTACCGTAGTCCATTATGCGACAGACAGGTGGCTCAGCATTAGGACTGATTTCAACCAGGTCTACACCTGCTTCATCAGCTAATTCCTGTGCCTGTGAAATACTAACGATTCCAACTGCCTCACCATCAATATCCGATAAACGAACTTCTGGTACGCCAGTGATTTCATCGTTAATACGATTAGGGGCTGGCTGTCGCCCTGCTGCTCTCTTGATCTTTATGACCTATTCCTCCAACAATAATAGACTACGGCTAGAAATTTGTTCTTGTATCTTGGCATTGAAATCATTGATTTTCATTTTGCCTAAATCGATACCATCACGTGTTCTTACCGCAACTTCCTTATTTTCCATTTCTTGATCGCCGACGACCAATAAATAAGGTACACGCTTTAACGTATGTTCACGTATTTTAAAGCCTATTTTCTCATTCCTCAAGTCTTTAGATGCACGAATGCCACTTTCTTTGAAAGATTTAACAATTTCGTCAACATAATCAGACTGTTTGTCTGTAATATTCATAACAATTACTTGCACAGGTGCAAGCCATGTTGGGAATTTACCTGCGTATTCTTCAATTAGAATACCTAAGAAACGTTCAAGAGACCCTAAAATAGCTCTATGGATCATAACTGGCGTTTGACGCGTGTTGTCTTCAGCAACATAAGTTGCTCCAAGACGAGATGGTAATGCGTAATCTAATTGCACAGTACCACACTGCCATGCACGGTCTAAACAGTCATGAAGTGTAAATTCGATTTTTGGACCATAGAAGGCACCTTCACCTGGTAAAATCTCGAATTCAATTTCGTTAGCAACAAGTGCTTGCTTTAATGCTTCTTCAGCTCTATCCCACATATCGTCATCACCAATTCGTTTTTCAGGACGAGTTGATAATTTAACGACGATATTGCTAAAGCCGAAACTGCCGTAAGTGTCGTATACCATTTGGATACATTCACTCACTTGTTCTTGAACTTGTGCGTCAGTACAGAATACGTGGGCATCATCTTGGGTGAATCCACGAACACGCATTAGTCCATGCAATGATCCTGATGGCTCATTACGATGACAACAACCAAACTCTGCCATTTTAAGTGGTAAATCACGGTATGATTTAAGACCTTGGTTAAAGATCTGAACATGACCAGGACAATTCATAGGTTTAATTGCATATTCACGGTTTTCACTGTTAGTAGTGAACATCGCATCTGCATATTTATCCCAATGGCCTGAACGTTCCCATAAGTTACGATCCATCATTAATGGACCTTTAACTTCTTGGTAAGTGTATTGACCTAGTTTTTGTCGAATGAACTTCTCTAACTCTAGGTACAAACTCCAACCATCGTTATGCCAGAATACCATTCCTGGTGCTTCTTCTTGCATATGGTAAAGATCTAGCTGTTTACCAATTTTACGGTGGTCACGTTTTGCCGCTTCTTCAAGACGGTTTAAATGTACTTTTAATGCTTTTTTATCAGCCCATGCTGTTCCGTATACACGTTGCAGCATCTTATTATCTGAATTACCACGCCAGTATGCACCAGCAACACTCATTAACTTAAAGTGTTGGCAGAATTTCATATTAGGTACGTGTGGGCCACGACACATATCAACATATTCTTCATGGTGATATAAAGCCGGTGTTGCATCTTTACTGATGTTTTCATCTAAGATGGCAATTTTGTACTCTTCACCACGTGATTCGAAAGTATCGCGGGCTTCTTGCCAAGAAACAACGTTCTTAACAACACTATAATTTGTCTTTGCTAACGCAGTCATGCGTTTCTCAAGAGCATCAATATCTTCTTGAGTTAATTTATGGTCTAAATCGATGTCATAGTAAAAACCATTGTCGATAACAGGACCAATAGCCATTTTTGTTTCTGGCCACATTTGCTTAATTGCATGACCAAGTAAATGTGCACAAGAATGGCGAAGGATTTCAACACCCTCTTCATCTTTAGCCGTAATGATTGAAAGCTCTGAATCTGTGGTTATTAAGTCACAAGCATCAACTAACTCGCCGTTTACGCGACCAGCAATACATGCTTTAGCTAAACCAGGACCGATGTCTGCAGCGACATCTAACGTTGAAACAGAATCTGCAAACTCGCGTTTGCTGCCATCAGGCAATGTAATAATTGGCATTAAATTTCCTTATCCAGTGGTGACCCACACGTAGGGCCACTTGGTAATAAATAATAAATAAAAGAAATGCCACCGAACTACAGACATTACAGGAGCCTGAGCTGATAGTGACATGAAGTTGCATTGTATGTGAAAAGCACTTTTGCAAGCAAGTGATGCGCTAGTGTTAATCTACAATATTGACACTTTTTCTGTTATTTAAGGTATTGATTAAAATATTCCTTCTTAAATGGAATTAAATTGACTGAAGCTTTAGTTATTAAAGTCAATTGACATTGACTAGAGTCAACTATAATTACTGACGAAAGAAACGGATTTATCAGATACACACTTATTCAAGTCATCAAGGAGTTTGTATGAATTTAGTGAGTAAAATAATTAGCTGTCCACACTGCGGACATAACCAACATGTGCATATCGACACCAGTTTAGGGGATCAGGAATATTATGATGATTGCCGTATTTGCTGTAATTCAATCCACATGCGCCTACAAGTGAATGATTCTAATCGAACAATTCAACTCTTTATAGATTCTGACGATGAACAGCTTTATTAATAATTAAAGCTATTCATCCTAATGTCTTGGGTTAAGTGTTATTTGATTAGATTGGCTAGGTCGATATTCGTTAATGCTTTTTTGGCAAGAATACGCTCAACAGTATCGACTATTACTTGTGTTTGGCTGTCAATTTCGATGTTAATTTTATCACCAATGATACAGTCACTTAAATTAGTCAATTTAAGTGTTTCAGGAATAAGGTGCAGTTTAAATTGATTATTCTCTAATTCTCCGACGGTTAAACTGCAACCATTAACCCCCACAAAGCCTTTATAAAAAATATAATCCATCCATTTTTCAGGAACACTTAGGGTGAGATTATAATGTGAGTCTGTTTCACTTACTTCGGTTATGGTTGCCATAGCATGAATATGGCCAGATAAAATGTGACCGCCTATCTCTTTACCGAAGGTTAATGACCGCTCTATATTAACTTTGCTACCTGGCTCAACAAAATTTAGGTTTGTAACCTGTAACGTCTCTTCCATTACATCAAAATAAACTCTATCATTCTCGAGTTTAGTGACAGTTAAACATACGCCATTATTTGCAACACTCGCACCGGTTTCTAAACCTTGTTGCAGCTCTTCTGGAATTTTGACTTCAAACGTTTTTAAACCGCTTTGCTCTTTAATCGAAACCACATCACATGTGGCTTGCACGATACCAGTAAACATATTTTCACTCGTTAGTTAAAAGGTTTTCTAATGAATCACACAGGCTTTCAGGCCAAAAAATTAATTCAACTGGCATTGCCAGTATTAATTGCACAAGTTACCCAAACAATGATGGGGTTTATCGATACTGTAATGGCTGGCAGAGTCAGTGCTGTCGATATGGCTGCTGTCGCAATTGGAACCAGTTTATGGTTACCAGCATTACTTTTTGTACAAGGTCTTATTCTCGCATTTACACCTGTATTTGCCCACCACCATGGTGCGAATAACCCGAAAGCAATACAGCCATTAATGTCGCAAGCTTTTTATATTGCCATAATCGGTACTATAGGTGTTTTGCTGTTCCTCTCATTTTCTAAAACCATTTTTACAATAATGGAGCTGGATCCTGAATTAGCAGATTTAAGTGCAGGATACCTACATGGTTTTATGTGGGGTGTACCTGCGTTCATCTTCTATCAAATTTTACGAGGTTGCTCTGAAGGCATATCCTATACATTACCTACCATGGTAATTGGTTTTGTGGGTTTAGCTGTCAACATTCCCGCTAACTATATATTTATATATGGACACTTTGGCGTTCCAGCCATGGGCGGCGCAGGTTGTGGTATTGCAACAGCTTTAGTGTTCTGGGCAATGCTCATTGCTATGATGATTTACATGCAGTTTCATCAAAAGTTTAAACAAATCGCGCCTTTTAGTACATTGAACAAGCCAAACTGGAAAACCATTTGGGAAATGACTAAACATGGTATGCCGATTGCGATGGCATTGTTTTTTGAAGTTAGCTTATTTGCAGTAATCGCCCTTCTGTTAGCCCCTTTAGGCGCAACAGTGGTAGCAGGTCATCAAATTGCACTTAACTTTTCTTCTATCGTATTTATGTTGCCATTATCAATAGGTATTGCCGTTTCAATTCGCGTGGGCTACTACCTTGGTCAAGATAAGCTTGAGATCAGTAACTTGGTAACAAAAATTGGCCTATTTATCGCGTTTTCATTAGCCGTATTCACTGCAGTAATTACCGTCTTGTTCAAAACCCAAATTGCGCTGCTTTATAATAATAATCCTGAGGTTGTCGCCTTAGCAGGTAGTTTGATGTTCTTAGCTGCCTTGTATCAGTTGTCTGACTCTATTCAAGTCGTCGCAGCTGGGGCATTAAGAGGATATAAAGATACTCAGAGTGCGTTCTATATTACCTTGGTTTCCTATTGGGCTATAGGAATGACATTAGGCTATACCTTGGCAAGAACAGATTTGATTGTCCCTGCGATGGGCGCTCATGGTTTCTGGATTGGCTTAATCGCAGGATTAACCAGTGCTGCAATCCTTTTTGCCATAAGACTGCGATACATACAAACTTCAGGAAAATTAAAAGCGGTTATTTCTGATCACAGCTGATAAAGGTTAAGAGTTAAAAACCAATAAATTAATTTTCAGCATATAAGCTACGAATATTTAAGCTTATATGCTGTTATTAAGTTCAATGTGAACAGCAAATCACCACTCGAACACTTTTTTAGTTTTTTTACTTGCATCAGTCTCTGTATACCGTAATATATCGCTCGTTCCAAAGATTACATGAATTTATTTTCTTGAAACAATACAACTGTAGCTCAGCTGGTTAGAGCACCACCTTGACATGGTGGGGGTCGGTGGTTCGAATCCACTCAGTTGTACCATCTCTAAATTTGATTTTGATATACAACTGTAGCTCAGTTGGTTAGAGCACTACCTTGACATGGTAGGGGTCGGTGGTTCGAATCCACTCAGTTGTACCAAATCAATAATTGAGATTAAGCCAGCGAAAGCTGGTTTTTTTGTGTTCAAAATTCCTAAGATTTACAAAAATATAATCAACTATTTCCACATATCATAAAAAAACCACTCAGTGATAGTTCAAAAAGTGGCTGTTTTGTCGTTTGTATAAAGGCTTATAAAGAATTCACGAAAGCTTTTAACTTCATATCTCTATCAATGAGTAACGGATAATCTGTTCGCCCCTCCATTGGCCAACCATTGCGCCAAGTTTGCTTATCACTCACGCCCCAAAACGTAACACGGCCTATGCTTTCGCTATGTTTTTTATAGATAGCAAACAAATTTTGATAGCGGGATGCTAATTGCTGCTCTACTTCAATGGGTAAACCTGCAGCGTACGGATTATATTGTTGTTGCAGTGCGACATCTAATGAAACATCAGCACCTTCTGCTAAGTTTTCAGGAAATGGTAGGACTGAAATATCAAGCTCTGTGACCATGACATCAACGCCTGCTGCAGCAAACGCGACAATTGAATCTTCAACTTCATTGAAGTCAGGATAATCTAGTGAATAATGCGCTTGCATGCCAACACCATCAATTTGAATGCCTTTTTGTTTCAGTCGCTTGATTAACGCAATAGCGCCTGCTCTTTTTTCAGGTTTAAACATGTTGTAATCGTTGTAGTACAATTTGGCATTTGGCGCTGCTTGTTGTGCATAAATAAAGGCTTGTTCAATGAAGTCATCACCAATAATTTGCTGCCATTTTGATTCACGTAAACTGCCATCTTCATTAAGTGCTTCGTTGACTACATCCCAAGCAAATATTTGATCAGCATAACGACCAGCGACATTTTTAATATGTGTTTCCATAACCTTTAATAATTGCTCACGATTTAAAGGGTTTCCTGCATCATCTTCGAACACCCAATCTGGCGTTTGCGAGTGCCAAACAAGAGTGTGCCCAACCAATTGTTGATTGTTGTTCATAGCAAAGTTTACTAATGCATCAGCAACGTCAAATTGATATTCATTAGGTAGCGGATTCACTGACTCCCATTTCATCGAATTTTCAGGCGTGAAGGTATTGAAGTGTTTAGCCGCTAACAATAGCTCTGGATCGGTAGGGTTCAATACTTGAGATTTACTGATTGCTGTACCCATTTTAAAGTTTTCAGCAAATTGATTTTTTAAAATAATATCATGAGTCAATGTTGCTGGTGCTTCAGGTTTTGCTTGCTGAGTGACACCTTGGCCACTATTACAGCCTGACAGCCCTAAAACTACCGTGGCACAAGTTGCAATTAACGATTTATTGAATTTATTAATTATTTTCATTACTTTCCATGTCCAGCTATTTGTAAGTAATCTGGCCGAATATTAACGCAATACATAGACCAAACAAGGTTTATAGTTGTCGTTTAATCGGATCTAATTAGTGACTGACAGTCTCTCATCCGAATAAATATTGGCTTTAATTACAGGCTCTTAATTATGCCTGCAACCAATAGCCTGCTAATACCAAGGTTAGAAATGCCTAACTGATGAGTAAAGTTTTCAGTTGGTCGCCCCTTTTTGTAAATCAAGTCCAAAGCACTCATTATGATTATTCCTATACTGCTAGGTTAGAATGAGAAACCACCAAATAGTCTTTTGGACAACAAGTTGTTCTAAAATAGACTATTTGGCTGCTTATTAAAACATTTAAGTAACATTAATTTTATATTCACTGACGATTTAACTTCAGCACCAAACGAATGATTAGAGTCGTTATCACCAATAGCCGTTAAAGCCAGTACCAAATGGCTATAAGGTTTATCAACCACTAAAAATAAATAACAACAATGTCTATCAGCGGCGCTAAGCATTCAGCTTGAAATCGGATGTCTAGTTAAACAGTGCCTTGAATGCAGGCTTAGGTTGGTGTTTTCTATCCCATAGCAGCGGATAATTGGTGCGGTTCGGAATTGGATAGTCATTTTTCCACGACATTCCATCATGTAGTCCCCAAAATGTGACTCTATCGATCTTTTCACGCTTTGCTTTGAATATATCAAATAGCTCTGTATATCGTGCTGCTAATTTTGCTTCAATGTCAGCGGGTAAATGATCTGAATATGGATCTAAGTAAGTTTTAAATTCTTGCTCTTGAAACTGCGGGTGCATAAACCCTTGCCCAATAACTTGCCCTTCTTTGGTAAATGGCAACACATCAATATCGAGTTCAGTTATCATCACCTTCAGCCCCAATGCTGCGTATACATCTATTGCGTCTTCGATGAGATGACGTTTAGGAAAGTTGAGCCCCCAATGGGCTTGAATCCCTATTCCATCGATCTCAATGCCCTCACGTTGGAGCATTTTAATCATTTTAACAATGCCATCACGCTTGGCCGGTTTCCAGGCATTAAAATCGTTATAGTAAAGTTCAGTATTGGGCGCATACTTGGCGGCAAAGGTAAAAGCGGCTTTTGCCATTTCATCACCATTGCCGATGACATTAGTCCACACGGTTTGACGATAGTTGCCATCATCACCAATGACTTCGTTGAGAACATCCCAAGCATCCACTTTGCCACGATACCTTCCTGCAACTAACTTAATGTGTTGCTCCATACGTTCAATTTGTTGTTCTGGAGAATTTTGTTCACCATTTTTTTGTTTGAAAAACCAATCAGGGGTTTGGTTATGCCACACAAGCGTATGCCCAACGACGAACATATCGTTATTTTTACCAAAATCAATAAATTGATCCGCTGCCGTAAAGTTGAATTGATCTGGAAGTGGGTTAACGATTTCTGCCTTCATGGCATTTTCAATGGTGATGGTATTGAACTGTTTGGTGATAATTTTTGCACTAACGGGATCAAGCCCTGAGACTATTTCATCATTTACAGCGACACCAATTTTAAAATCATTTTTAAAATGTTGCTGTAAAATTTCTTTATTATTTGAGTCATTTAACGTTGCCTTTTCTTCTGCTGAGCTATGAGCTAAAAACATTATCGGAAATATTGTGACACCTAACATTGCCACCAATTGTTTTAAACCCTGATGTTTTAAAAATAACGTTTTTAAGATTTGTCTCATTCTTACATCCTTTGTATAAAATAGTGTTAGTCATCTTATTAGGATTTTCAGCTAATAGTCAATTTGACCATTAAGTTTATATTTGTTAACTTGGTGTTGCAGCGCTGCTCTAGGCCGTTAACTTTATTGCTCAAACCGATCCAAGAAATTGCATTGATGACAATACTCACTGAGACATTTTTAGAATGAATACAATAAGTAATATAATGATAAAAAGATTTTTTACATTTGGAGTATTGGCCGCTTTTTCATCACATCCCATGGCAGTTGATAAGCTACACAGTATGGATATAAAAGATACAATTCCTGAAATAATAGAAACTTGTCCTAAAAACATACTGCCTCTTGCAAGTGACTTATCACCCCTGTTAATTACTTCTGAGCTAAAATTCTTAGAAGGGCCAACTTGGTCAGCGTTTACAGATAAGTTTTATTTCTCAGAAATGGATTTTAATAGCCCTCAAACAAATGGGCCAGAAGCCGCTATTTATTCATGGAGCGAACAAGACGGTATTGAACTGTTTATTGAAAATAGCGGTACCAACGGACTCTTGTCTGATGGTAAACAGTTAATCAGCATGAATCATGATACACGTTCAGTGAGTAATTTTTCGCTAACGACTAAAGAACGAGTGGTAATGGTAAATGATTATAACGACGCGCTGTTTAACTCTCCCAATGACCTTATAAAACATCCTTCTGGTGAGTTATTCTTTACTGATCCTGACTGGCAACTAAGTGAACGACCACAACAAACCCCCTTCACTGGCGTGTACAAAGTCAGTGAAGGTAATAAAGTTACTTTACTATCAACAAAGTTCATTAAACCCAATGGGATCAGCTTGTCTTATGATAATAAAACCATATACATCGGGGATTACAGTCATCAAATATTTGCACATCAACTTACCAAAAATAATGAGCTTGGGGAGTTGTTGTTCAAAATAAACATTGATACACCGGATGGAATTAATGTGGATTGCGCAGGAAACATCTATGCAGCCAGTCATAATGAAGGTAATTTATATGTTTATAACCCACAGGGCGAATTACTTCAAAGCGTTTATGTCGCCCCTAAAATTACTAACTTGGCTTTTGGTGGAAAAGACTTAAAAACCATTCTAGTCACTACTGGCAATGGTTTATTTACCTTTAGATCTAATATCCCAGGTATAACTCCAACTTATTTAAATTAATCTAATGTTCAATAGTGGTGTCAATTCCTTTTCCAGTTGCAGCCCAATATATTCCGCCGTATAAATGAGCTAAGAACAGGTCATTTTGATAAACAGGTTTGATGTGACCTAATGATGTATAAAATGAGCGGCCGCCATCATAGTTCTGGTACCAAGCAATGGGATGAAAGCTTCCCATACCTTTGCCCTGCTTAGTGCCCCAATCAGCGTTAGGGTTATAACTGGTTTCATCGACAGTCAAAAGATAATTCAGTCCCGTTGAATTAGCTTCACCAAACTCATACCATTCGTCAGTCCACAGCATCTTTTCAGGCATTGACTCTAGACCAGGAAATTCACTAGACACTTTAGACAGCCTAGCTGTTTGCACCACCGGGTGTATAACGAAAGTATGCCCAACGAGTTGTTGATACCATTGCCAGTCGTATTCTGTATCAGATGCACTGTGAATACCGACAAACCCTTTGCCCGACTGTATATAGCGTTTCAACGCTTGTTGCTGCTCATTAGACAGAATATCACCTGTCGTCGATAGAAATATCACTACATCAACATTGCTGAGATATTCGTCGTTAAAGTAATGGCTTTCTTCATGCCAAATCAAATTAAAAAAATGTTTGTCTGCTAGCAGTTCTAATGCCGTAACACCTGCTGGAATTGACTTATGATGCCAGCCATTTGTTTTAGTAAACAACAGTACGTTGAATTGTTTGTCAGGCAGAGAGTCAAAGCTCGTTGCATGAGCTGATTTATTAATAGGCAGACAAAAGACGACAAGCAAAAAAACAAACAACAAATGACTAATGGTCAAATTGGATTGAGGTATTTCGTGCTTAAAAAACGTATTCATTATCATTAGTATCCTAGTTAAATTTAATGAATAGATTGGCTGTTAACCTTCCAGTCATTGGATTGGTATTGATGTCTGACTCTGGTATTACTAGGCTAGAATGCAGTAACTGACCAGGGAAAATAATCAGCCTATTTTCTTGGTATGGGATCACTTTATAACATTCAAAATCTGGATGATGCTCACCGCAATAACCACTGTGTGATATCGTATTTACTGTCGCTTGGTATTCAGGTAAACGCCCTTCATTAATAAATTCATAACCACTGCTTCTATGTCGATAAAATGCTGTACCACCATGTTGATATTTAGATAAGTAATGAATACAAGCAATCAGGTTTGGTTGATAAGTATCAAAATGCGGAATGGTTTGTATTAATGACAAATCAGTTTCCTGTGTTGTCAGTAACGAATAGTAGTTATCACGTGGGCTTGGAGTAAGCTCCCGAGGCAAGTTAAAAACGCTATATAAAGGCTGCATCAAAGGTTTGAGATAGGAAACCACATCAGCTTTAGACATGGCAGATCTTATTCCCGGATATTGAGTATGCTTGTCCTGTGTAAAATATGCGCCAGCAATAATGACATCACGAACAAGTGCTATATCTGCAATATAATCATCAATAATAACAATAGGTATTCTACTGTTACCAATATACTCAACACTGGGTGTAATATTAGGGTTAATACTGAACATAGCGCTTTACAGTATATTAGATTTGCAATAATTATTAATGAAATCAATATGGTTAGGCCAGCTATTAACTCGACGCTTTATAGACTGCTTAATTGTCCCTAAAAATTGTGCCAATTCTTGATCTGACATGTTATCGACAATGGGGTGATATTGTTCAGGTAACAACCCTTGGCCTAACATCACTTGTAGCCATGAAGCTTCGCCAAACAACTCTTGATCTGTTTTATACACTTGGCCACTTTGTTTAAACATATCAATTCGTTTTTGTAAGCTCTCTGGTATATCCATTTGCTTGCAGTAACGCCAAAATTCACTGTCTTGACGTTCAGTTACATGGTAATGAAGTACAATAAAATCACGAATATTTTCTATTTCTACTCGCATTTTCTGATTAAAATCATCAACAACGCCGCTTTCCATGGCTGTTGTTGGTAAATTTTGCATTAATCTTACTATGCTCTGTTGGATCAAGTGAATACTGGTTGATTCTAGCGGCTCAATAAAACCACTGGATAACCCAATAGCCACACAATTTTTGTTCCAATGCTTGCGTCGTGTACCGGTGCGAAACTTTAATACCCGAGGTTCATTAAGTTGTTCACCTTCAATATTTTCCACTAACAAGGCTTTGGCTTGATCATCAGTTAAGTACTTACTACAAAATACCAATCCGTTACCCATTCTATTTTGTAGTGGAATTTGCCATTGCCAACCTGACTCTCGCGCAATAGAACGAGTATAGGGTACTAATGGTTTTGTTTGTTTAGTTTGTACTGCCACAGCACTGTCACAAGGTAACCAGTGGCGCCAGTCGTCATAACCAGTATGAAGCGCCTCTTCAATCAACAGGCCTTTAAAGCCTGTGCAGTCAATGAATAAGTCACCAGCAATACATTCACCATTAGCTAACGTTAATGAATCAATAAAGCCATTTTCATTATTCAAATTTACCTTGGCTATTGTTCCTTCGATACGATTTGCACCGTGCTTTTCAGCAAAGGCTCTTAAAAAGCGGGCATATAAGCCTGCATCAGTATGAAAAGCATGGTTTCTATCTTGGTTAGGTAGCACTGCAAATTTACCGACACGACTTGCTACATGCTCCGGGCAATAGTCGCCGATGTCGCTAGCAACGCCTTGATTAAAGCCTTTAAGCCAAAAATGCTGAAACCCCGCAGCCCAACAACTTTGACCAATATAGCCAAATGAATGCATATAGTCTTGGTTAACATCGCGCCAATTCTCAAATGAGATACCTAACTTAAACGTGGCATTGGTAGCCGCCATAAAGTCGGCTTCTTTAATTTTTAATAAATCATGAAACACGTGCAAGGTGGGTATTGTGGCCTCGCCCACGCCTACGGTGGGGATCAAGTCCGATTCAACTAACGTCACATTAATATTTTTACCTAATAACTTTGAGAAAGCCACTGCGGCCATCCACCCTGCAGTGCCGCCGCCAGCGATTACTACATTGGTGATTTTTTTTGTCATGTGAGTCGCCTGCAAAATTTATTAGTACTAATGGAATTTGTTTTTATAACTTATGATAAATTTGAAATAAAATCTATATAAAACAGTTTGATAAACTTATTTAAAAACACTTTAAGGCATAAAAAATGACTAGTGTGTTTGCTGCTTATTTCTAAGTTCAACCAACTTTCTTATATGGGCTTGTGAAGCAATGATCATATATATTGCTTCTAGATAACCCTCTTTGTGCAAATGCAGTACTTTTTCTGCTGCTAATTGACCCAATATATCTTCGTTAATGGTATAAAAGCCGATCAGTTGATGTTTGCTGGCATTGTTTAACTCAACGTCGATAGTGACCGCTTCCAATAACTCATATCTTGTAAGGACTTCGATAAACATCTTATTTTCATCAACTCCTTGGTGAAGCAACTCCAACATATTGGCAATGTTTTCCAAATATTCACTGTTACCACCATAGGATAGAAATAGCTCAATACCTGTTTCTTCATTCACTCTTGGGGAGTCAATATCAAGCGTAATTACACGTTGAGGTTCAGTGTTACTGCTTAGCGTTGATTGCTGCATTCCAATATAAAAAGGCATTCTTTGCATTGAGATAGGGATATAACTGGCATCCCAATGACCATCGTTTAAGAATAGATTCTCATTATTAGTAAAGCCAAATAAAGTCACTGGGGTAAATTCTCCCGTATCAGCATTCTTTTGGAACATAATCGGATAATGAGCTTGCACGGTTTTAAATTCCGCCACAAATGTTTGGGAAAACCACTGATCATCGCCGTATTTTGCAGAACGCTCGGTAATGATTTTAAGGTCTTTATGTTCAATGTTATTGAGCAGTACATGCTTGGCCATGGGTATACCCTTTGATAATAATTGATTACTGTTGAGTCATGCGTGAATGAAGAACTAAGCATACAATTTGATGATTTTTGTGAAGACAATATGCATATTTAACAGCGAGTTGTGATTAGCTTTAAATTCAGTTTTTGTACTAGATTTAGATAAAGGGTGATAGCGACTGGGGGCAGCCGCTATCATTTACAGCTCGCTACTAGAACGTATAGCGAACCCCTAATCCATATCTTGCGCCAGTTTGTGTTGTTTCAAACACTAATTGGCTTTGACGACCATGTTTTCTTACGACTTCTTCAGTGATGTTAATACCTTCAGCAAAGACGGTTAGGCCCTCAACAGCAGGAATATCATAACTAACATTAAAGTCTATTTGATAATATTCTTCAGTATAAATAGGCGTAGTTAAATCACCGTTAACTCTTTTGTCTGATAAGAATTGATCGCGCCAGTTATAAGCTATACGAGCTTGAAAACCGTAGTTATCATAGAACAAGACTAAATTTGCGGTATCACTTAAGCCAACCAATGCTTCAGTATCTTCAAGCGAACTATCATCATATTGCAGGTCAGAATCAACCATGGTGTAGTTAGCTATCCCCCCAAAACCTGAGTCCCAAAATAGATGTTGAACGTTGAATTCAAAACCATCGATAGTATGTTCTGTATCGCCATTCACAGGGACATTAAGGTTAAATACTACACCTTCATCTGTTAATGGGTCGCCAACAATACTACCGCCATCTAGCAGTCCATCTTCATCAAAATTTGGTGTTACATTTGGATCATCTGCATAATTTTCAAAGATATAAGTTCTAATTTGTTCATTTGACGCATTAGCACCTAAAGCAGTAACTGCCGCATTAAATTTATCGCCATTAAGTGGATCTGACAAATTGAAAATATCAGATTGTTTCGATCCATAACTAATCCAGTTCGACACGTCTTTTTTGAAGTAGCCGATAGATGCATAGCTTCCTTCATCGTAATACCACTCTGTCGATAAGTCGTAATTGATTGACTCTAATGGCTCAAGACCAGGGTTACCTGAACTACCGGTATAACCGCTTAAGTTACCGCCGGTATTAATTGTGGTTCCACCTAGTAATGAGTTATAACCCGCACGAGAAATCGTCTTACCCGCAGCAGCACGGACACGTAATTCGTCAGTTACATCAAGATTGAAGTTAATGTTAGGTAAGAACAAATCATAATCTGCACTTTGACTTAAGGTTTCAATACCTGTTTGCCCAGTAACTGAAGTCGATGTATCTTCATTCCACTCAACACGGCTATAACCTGGTGCTGATGCTGTTGATACCACATCTGTTTGCTCGTAACGTAAGCCAACATGCACACTAAATGGCATATCAAACATGTCACCTAAGTAATTGGCTTGAATGTAAGCAGCGGTGGTTTCTTCTTCGGTAAAGCGGTTAGTATCAGCATCCCACTGGGTTGAAGCACAGAACTGGCCTTCACCATTAGGTCCAGCTGCTGCGCCTGATGCGGCCTGACAGTCACCATATAAACCATCAACATTAGCTACGGGATCTGCGTATTCTGCAGCATTAATAATTTCGTCAAAATCAGCAAAGAAAATACGATTGAATAAATCATAATCACTTTGAGTCGCTGTTCCTTCAAAATTGCCAGTGCTGTCATCAAACTTGTCTAAAATGGTGTCTTCAGTCCAATTAATATCTTCGAAATCACCTTCTTCACCCACTCCGCCCCAATCAGGACGTTGTACTTGGGTATGGCGATAGCGGTTATTGACTGTATTAACTGACACACCAAAATCGATACTTAAATCACTGTTTAAATGATACTTACCATCCAACTGAGTTTGATCAATTTCTGAAGTATATTTATCATTGGCAAACCAACTACCCGATAAACGCATGGTACTTGGATTAAAGTTCTCAATATCACCGATAGCAATACCAGGTAGGCTTCCTGTTAAATCAAGACCAGAACGAGTACGAGTATATGAAGGCAATTGAACATTGTTTCGCGTACCATGGCGTGGATCAGTTGCTTCCATATTGGCTTTAGAGCTGTGATGATCCAGTGTTAACACTAGATCCTCAGTTACTTGCCAATCAATATTTAACCCTATTGAATCTGTGATTTCTTCACGGCCCCAAGCACCTACTGTTAATGAAGTATCTCGCAAATCTGCAGGACTATTAATGTCATAAATTTCAGAGTAAATAAGGGGTACAGCATTGGGCTCGCCAGTCCATACTGATTCACTTCGATCACCTGCATAGTTAAACCAAACTGATGCATCAGTGTGTTGCTCTTCGATAGTATTTCTAAAAGTCGTGTAATCCGCTGTAATAGTTAACGTTTCTATAGGACGGTATTGCAGCGTTAATTGACCATTAATACGTTCACGTTGACGTTCTTCAATAACATAACGTGGCTGTTGAGGGTTTGAGTAAATTCCAGATGTTGGACGGTTTGAACCACCGGCTTCACCAGCAGGAACACCACCCCAACCTGTATTGGTGTAATCACTTGCGCGATACCCCTGATCTTGAAGGAATTGTTTCATACCACTTTCGCGTTCTTGATAACTACCCGATATAGCGATACCGAATGTGTCATCAGCAAAAGTCTGTGAATATAAACCACTCAGTTCAGGCGTGACACCACCAGTCTCAGTTGATTGATCATCAACAGCTTTACCTGAAATCGTTGCTGTTAAACCAGGCGCGCTTAGTGGTTTAAAACTGGTTAAATTAATTGTCGCACCGATACCGCCAGAAGTAACACTGGCATCTGAAGTTTTATAAACTTCAACACCTGATACACTTTCTGCAGCTATATTTGCGAAATCAAAGGTTCGGCTACCTGTAGTGTTCGGTAGTTGGCGACCATTTAAAGTAATTAAATTTTGCTCTGACCCAAAACCACGTACAGTGACAGTACTCCCTTCACCGTTTGAACGATCAATCGAAACACCAGTGATACGTTGTAATGATTCAGCTAAGTTAGTATCAGGGAATTTACCGATATCTTCAGCAGAAATAGCATCGACTACGCCATTTGCTTCTCGCTTTAAATCCATTGAACGGACTAAACTGCTACGAATACCTGTAACTTGAATCACTTCTACTTCATCAGTTGCTTCATCAGCAAAACTGTTTTGTGTTGCAGCCATAGAACCTAGTGCTGCTAGAATTGAAGTGGTTATTATCTTTTTATTAAACATTTCACTCTCCCCTCGCTTCGTTATTGCCAATATGGCAATGACTCCTTTTTGAATTAGTAACTTCCCCAGAAGTCACTAATTTCTTGATTTAAAAATCCAATAAAGAGTACTAACAAAGACGGCAATCGATTTCGTATGTTATTAAATCGTTAAATTCAATGTAAAGCTATAGTTTGTCGATTCTCTGCTCATTTATTGCTTTATTAAATGTGTAAACTTTTCTGCGTTATTAGGCTTAAAACCTAATTGGTTATTAGTTATTAGTCCTTTTGACTATTACTTATTTAAACAAATAAAAATCACAACCTAAACTATGATTTCTTTATTCATAAGCCGTTATTGTGATTATCTTTCCATTTTCATCGTGAAGTAATTCTGTTTTTTTAACGCATCGTAAATGTGTCTGTCCCTTTGATAAAGTGGAGTCATGGTAAAATAAAAACCATTTGCCTTGATGGGATACAATTGAATGATGATTTGTCCAGCCTAACACTGGGTTTAATATCACTCCTTGGTAAACAAAAGGCCCATAAGGGTTATCACCAATACCATATGCGATATTATGGGTATCGCCTGTTGAGTATGAAAAATAGTATTTACCATTATATTTATGAACCCATGACGCTTCAAAAAAGCGGCGTTCATTGTCTTCAGTTGTAATGGCGTTTCCATCTTCATCAAGGATCACAATATCTTTCACAGGTTCGGCAAGTGACAACATATCGTCTGATAGTTTCGCCATCTTTGCCGGTAATGAGGCTTGATCATCAGCTGGATATTGATCTTTAGATGAAAATTGTCCTTGATGCCAGTTTTGTAATTGACCGCCCCATAAACCACCGAAATATAAGTAATAACTGCCATCATCATCTTCAAAAATAGCAGGGTCGATACTAAAAGATCCTTCGATGTAACTGTCTTCAGCGATAAATGGCCCTGCTGGAGATAAACTTGTCGCAACGCCTATTCTGAAAATCCCTTCTAAATCTCGTGCGGGAAAATAGAAATAATAAGTGCCATTTTTATGCGCTGCATCTGGCGCCCAAAGTTGTTTGCTAGCCCACTTAACATTCTCAAGACTCAATGCGACACCATGATCAATAACTTCATTTGTGTCATTCTCAATAGACAAGACATGATAATCACGCATTGCAAAGTGGTCGCCATCATCATTAATAGCATTATCTGTTTCAATATCATGAGAAGGATAAATATATATTTTATTATTGAAAACATGAGCAGATGGATCTGCTGTATAAATGCTAGTAATTAATGCTTCATCCTTTTGTTTAAAAGAATTGGCTTTTTTAATATCTAACGCTTGCTTCCTTTCAGCATCACTCACTTCATTATTAATCATGATTTCCCTTTTATTTACGGCAGAAGCCATAACAATTCCTCAAAAATATTTATAATATGTTTAATTCACCAGCACATAAGTAAGTTAAACCTTAATTATTATGAATAAGGTTTCTTAACTTCACTTAATTTCAGCCAGGTTTAATTGAATCTTTTTAACTTCTAATTCTGTTAATCGATATTTACTAATAACAACTAGACAAACAACCGTGCAAATAATAGGTATACCAGCGAAGGCAAGTAAAATACCTGATAGTGTATGATCTGTTTGCACTTGATTAGGAATATAATCATAAGCTGATAATATCCAACCAGCTAACGCCCCACCAATTGCAAAACCAAATTTAATTGCCAGTAAATGTCCAGAAAATGTAATTGCAGTTAGTCTTTTACCGATTTTCTCAACACCATAATCAACAGTGTCAGCAACCATAGAAAACATGATGGGCGTTATGATCATATGTGCAAAGTTAGCAATGAAATAAGTCATAAATATAAGTGCGATTTGATTACTATCAATGACGTAAAATAATGAATGAGAAATGATCACAACCACTAAAGCCACTTGAAACAGAATCTTTTTCTCAATGAATTTAGAGAGGAAGTTAGTCGAGATTGCCCCCAAGACTGAACCAACTGCCGCCAAGGTTAAGAAGTTTGATAGTAAGTCCTCATCACCGATGTAATATTTAATATAGTGCGGTGCAACAGATGCTCGAATTCCGATAAGGATCAACGTAGCAAGACTAATAATCGCGATAACCAGCCATTGGTCATTTTTAAATAGCTGAAAAAAGTCTTTAAAAATACTCTGAGTTGAGCGTTCATGTTTATCAGTTTCGTTGGTTAATGTTTCCTTTGTCATTGCAAAACACAATAAAAAACAAACTGCAGCTAATGAGCCCATGAATATCATCGCTAGCGGATAACCAACAGCATCTTCGCCTTGACCGAAATATTCAACTAAACGCGGTATTGCCCACACGATAACCACTAATGCAGCCATTGCCATGGCAAATCGATATGATTGTAATGATGTACGTTCTTTAGGATCCGACGCCATCACTCCGCCTAATGCACCATAAGGAATATTAATTGCGGTGTAACATGTCATTAACAGTCCATAAGTAACGTAGGCATATATGAGTTTGCCTGTGCTATCAAAATCAGGGGTTATAAACGCTAAACAGGCTAATAGACCGTAAGGTAATGCTAAAAATAGAATGTAAGGTCTATATGAGCCCCAACGTGTACGGGTTCTGTCGGCGATTCCGCCCATAATTGGATCAGTGAATCCATCAAACAATCGTACTGATAGAAGTAATGTGCCAGCTGCAGCTGCCGACAAGCCATAAACATCGGTATAAAAAATCAGCATGAAATTAGCGACCATTTGAAACACGATATTACTTGCAGTGTCCCCAAGGCCATATCCAAGCTTTTCTTTAATGCTGAGTTTATTAATAAAAGTGTCCATTACTGTTCCAACTAAAGGTTATAGTCACAAACACTATATCAAACCATTAACATTGTAAACAACTTTGATTAACTTTTAGCGAGATGTAAAAAAAGACAGCGAATGCTGTCTTTGTGATATTTTTAAATTTGATTTTAGTATTCGAATGTATAACCGAATTGTGCTAATTTTTCATAGACTTCCACATCAAACCGATACAGTGCAGCGGCACGATGCGCTACATTGCGTTGCTTTTCTTTACAGTCGATGAGTAAATCCATTTTTAATATTTTTCTGCGGAAGTTGGGTTTATCTAGCGTTACGCCCAATATAGATTCATATAAATCTTGCAGTTGTAACAGAGTGAACTTTTCAGGTAATAAACTGAAACCAATAGGTTCATGCCTTACTTTGTATTTCAGATGATTTAAACAACTGGCTAAAATATTATCATGATCAAACATCAGTGTTGGTACTTGTCTAACATCGAACCATTCACACTCAATCGCATTAGCACCATGAGTTAAGTTGGTGTCATCAAAACGGACTAAGGAATAAAAAGCAATGGTAATAATGCGTCTAGCAGGATAGCGGTCAACATCGCCAAATGCACCAAGTTGGTCTAAGTACAAGTTTTCAACACCTGTAGTATTTTTTACAACTCGAGATGCTGCCGTTTCAAGGTTTTCATTACTACGAACCCAGTGACCTACTAGTCCCCACTTATTTGTTGCAAGCCCTTGATTATATTTAACCAGCAACACTTTCAGTTTGCCTTCATGTAGGGTAAAAATAAGATTATCGACGGTTAAGTTACTAATACAATCAGTTGGGATGGTTTCTTCATCAATAACTTCATTTATAAAATTCACAGGAGGTTTCCAATTATTAAAGCAAGCTTTGATATAAAACATTAAGACGCACGGCAGTTAAGTCACCACTACCAAATGTTCTAACAGTTAAACACAACAGAATTGATAATCACTTTACTCATCAAAAACATAATTGTAAATGACTGTTACAGAATCCATTTATCGCTTTTAGGATGAAGAGTTGAATAAAAAGGAAGAAATACCTGGTGTGATAAGCGTCTGTATAGCTGCGGTTTTGGCCAATTGATAAACAGACACTTTGTGTTTACAAAATAAATTGAATATTTATCTGTAAATATTCATTCAGCGACTAACTCGAAACTGTAGTCCTGCTTATATTGTATAAAATTTTTTACCACAAAAGCTTATTCAATTGGTTTACTGGACTCTCTTTGAATTATTTTAAAATCTAAAATATTACGTAATTGATTGCTTTTTAACTCGGTAAAATCTTTAACCTTATTAGAAGTAAACAAACTCACAGCTAACTTTGCCATTTCATCAATAGGTTGTCTTACTGTCGTAATATTTGGCCATACAACCGTTGCAAGGGTTGTATCATCAAACCCGACAACGGATAAATCATTTGGGACATTGATCCCTTGATTTTGTGCAATTGAGATTACCGCTGCCGCCATATCGTCATTGGCAGCAAATATGGCACTAGGTTTGTCTTTTAAAGCTAACATTTTTTTCGCTGCAACCATGCCAGATTGATAAGTAAAGCAACCTTGTTCAATGTATTCTGGTGGCGTGTTGATTTTATTTGAGCGTAAAGCATCTAAATAACCCTGATAGCGTAAGCGACTAACACCTTGATTAGCATCACCGATAATATGGCCAATTTTGTTATGGCCTTGCTTAATAAGCATTTCAGTTAAATCAAACGCAGCTTGATAATCATCCATACAAATATACGGAGAGATGGTTAACTGACTGTCGGGAGCCACTCTCACAAATGGAACATTAGCATCTTGTAAGCAATCAATAATTTCTTTTTGCTCACACACAGGCGGCAATAATATCATCCCATCGACCTTGGTTTCATTGATCAAATCTTTTACAGATTGCAGTGTTTTTTCAATGTTCTTATCCGCCTCATCAACGACTAAATGAAACCCTTTAGTTCGGCAACTTTTTAACGCGCTTAACAAAAACTGACTTATATAGGCATCACTAGGATTATCATAAAGTAATCCAATTAAATAAGATTTATTACTGGCTAAACGACGAGCAGATTCATTAGGTCGATATTGTAACTGTTCGGCAACGGCTAGCACTTTACTGCGAGTGCTATCACTGACTTTAGGATCTTGATTTAACACTCTTGATACAGTCATCATTGACACACCCGCTTCTAGCGCTACATCTTGTATGCGGGCTTTTTTTACTTTGACCATTGCTTACCTACTAATAAAACTACATCGAGAAATTAAACAGTTAATAACTGTATGAAGATAGACAGCTATTTTGATACGTTACATTCTGAATAATAACATTTTTAAAATCATAAATGTAAAAACGTACTTTCCTAAGAAACGACCATTAGCCATATTCAAATAATGAAATCAAACTCACGCTACACGTTCTACGTAATTGCTAGTAACGTTCTAAAGACAATCAGTAGTTATATAAATATGAGAACTAAATTAGAGCGCTAAAAAAGAGCTTTGACACTGGCCAGCTGGCTTTGAAATAATAAGCTATGTTGATGGCTAACAACCGCACTTTCTAACTTCCCTTCTTCAATGACTCGACATGCTTCATCTGCTTCAAAATGATAGCCCAGTGATTGCCTGTTATCAGTAAAACTTTCAACTAATTCATCAAGGTGAAATAAACGACACTCTTTAGTTCTAAAGGCATCAGGAATTAAAATATAACCTTCATCACCGATAAGATAGGCATTATTACTTAATCGACATTGAAAGGATGTCGCAAGGCTGACCATCACATCATCACTTTTACCTATGATAATGACATCATCCTCAACACCGGTTTCACAGAAATTGGCTTTAACAAACAAGTTATCGATATCTGCTTCAAGAAAGAAATCTGCAATAGCTAACGGGTAAATACCCATATCTAATAAGCACCCTCCCGCTAAATTAGAATTGTACTCTCGGCCATCTAATTTAAATGGCACAGGATAACCGAAATCAACTTTAATATGTTTAAGCTGTCCAATGCGGCCATCATTTAACCACTCTCTAGCTTTTTGCATCGCTGGTAAAAAATAGGTCCATAATGCTTCCATTATTAGCAAACCTTTATCTTTCGCTAACCTGACTAATATTTCACATTCTTTATGTGAGACTGTCATGGGTTTTTCGCACAGTACGTGTTTTCCTGCAGATAAGGCATCAAAGGCTTGTTGAAAGTGAAAATTGTGAGGCGTGGCGACGTAAACAATATCCACCTTGGGATCATCAAATAATGTTTGGTAGCCTTGGTAGGATTTTTCAACATTATATTGTTTAGCAAATTCATTAGCGTCAGCTTGCTTTCTTGCGGCTACTGCATATAAATGGCTGTTCTTTGAAAACACTAAGTCCTGGCAAAATAAACCTGCAATCCTTCCTGCACTCACAATACCCCAATTTAGTTGAGTCATTTCTCATTCCCTTTTGTGTTTAAAGATATATTTTGCCAAAAACTACATTGCAATTACTGTGTTATCACCAAGGTTAATTGGCTATAGCAATAATTAACAAGCAACAGACGTTAACATTAATTACACAAAATACCCTTGATAGATTTAAAACTCAATGCTAATGTTAGCGCTAACAAAGTGTAACACAATATAACAACGGATTGAATTATGTATCTTGGAATCGACTTAGGAACTTCTTGTGTAAAGGTCATTATTTTAGACAATGATGATCAGTTGTTAGCGCAAGCTAGTTCAGCACTAACAATATCTCGACCACAATCACAATGGTCAGAACAAGATCCGAACCAATGGTGGCAAGCGACCTGTTTAGCAATGGCTAAGCTCAAATTAACCAAAGCTGATTTACTCAAAAAAATTAAATCTATTGGTTTGTCAGGCCAGATGCATGGCGCCACCCTACTCGATAGCAATGACCAAATTATTCGTCCAGCGATATTGTGGAATGACGGCCGTAGCCAACTTCAATGTAAAACCTTAGAAGAAATTGAACCTGATTCACGTGATATTACTGGCAACATCGCGATGCCAGGCTTCACTGCTCCTAAATTATTATGGGTAAAGGAGAATGAACCAGAGAACTTTAATAAAGTTGCTAAGGTTCTATTACCTAAGGACTTCTTACGTTTACAAATGACCGGAGACTATGCCTCTGACATGTCTGATTCTTCCGGGACACTCTGGCTAGACGTAAAGAACCGTTGCTGGTCTGAAGCAATGTTAACAGCAACATCAATGACGATTGAGCAAATGCCGTTGTTATATGAAGGCACTGACATTACCGGAACATTAAGCGCGAACATCGCCAGTTTATGGGGGATGAACACGGTGCCTGTTGTCGCAGGTGCAGGTGACAATGCGGCTGGAGCTATAGGTATTGGTGTAATAAAACCAAATCAAGCATTTTTATCACTGGGCACCTCTGGGGTATATTTTGTGGCAAATGAGCAATATTTACCCAATCCGGATAATGCGGTACATACATTTTGCCATTGCTTGAGTAATACATGGCACCAAATGTCTGTGGTATTAAGTGCAGCAAGTTGCTTGAACTGGGTGACTAAACTAACGGGCTACGACAACGAATCGGCTTTATTAGCTCAAATAGCTAAATGTGATTTTAGCCAACCAAACTCAGTATTGTTTTTACCCTATCTATCAGGTGAGCGTACACCTCACAATAATCCGACGGCTAAAGGGGTTTTCTTTGGTTTAGACCATAACACTGATGCCGCCACCATGGGTCGAGCGGTATTAGAAGGCGTAGCCTTTGCTTTTGCCGATGGGCAACAAGTTTTATTAGATGCTGGTGCAACGATTGAAGAAATAACGGTTATCGGTGGTGGCTCAAAAAGCCGATTATGGGGAGATATTCTTGCTAGCGTATTAAACCGTCCATTGTCCTATCGTGAAGGCGGCGAAGTTGGCCCTGCCTATGGTGCCGCTAGATTAGCAAGAATAGCCATTGAGCAAAGTCCCACAGAAAAAGTCTGTACCTCTGGCAAACTTAAACACCTTGTATTACCTAATCCTGAAATGCAGGGATATTACGCCACGCAATATCAACAATTCAAAAGTTTATATCAAGCCACTAAACACCTCTTTATATAATTAGCACCTTATAAAAAAGATAAAAATCTAAAACAAATCATATACAAACTAACCGAAAAAATATGGAGTCATCATGAGCGAACAATTTTTTAAGAACGTAGAAAAAATCAAATTCGAAGGCGAATCGAGTAAAAACCCTTTTGCATTTCGTTACTACGACGAAAACCGCGTAGTAATGGGTAAAACAATGAAAGAACATTTACGTTTTGCTGCATGTTACTGGCATAACTTCTGTTCTACAGGTTTTGATATATTTGGTGAAGGCACCTTTGATAGACCTTGGATTCAACCTGTCGGTGATCAACTAGCATTAGCAGAACAAAAAGCTAAAGTCGCTTTTGAATTTTTTGAAAAACTCGGTGTACCTTACTTTTGCTTTCATGATACAGACATAGCACCTGAAGGAGCTACGTTAAAAGAAAGCCATGCTAACGTAAATCATATTGCTGATGTACTAGAAAAAGAAATGCAACGCACTGGGGTTAAATTACTTTGGGGTACAGCCAATTTATTTTCAAATAAACGTTTTTGTGCCGGTGGTGCAACAAACCCGAACCCTGAAGTTTTTGCCTATGGCGCTGCACAAGTTAAACATGCCATGGAAGTCACTCACCGTTTAGGTGGCGAGAACTATGTTTTATGGGGCGGCCGTGAAGGTTATGACTCACTACTTAATACTAATTTAAAACAAGAAAGTGAACAGTATGCTCGCTTTTTAAAAATGGTCGTAGAACACAAACATAAAATCGGTTTTAAAGGCACATTATTAATTGAGCCAAAGCCACAGGAGCCGACTAAGCATCAATATGACTATGACACCGCAACAGTTGCAGGCTTCTTACACAAGCACGGTTTACAGAATGAAATCAAAGTCAACATTGAAGCGAATCACGCTACTTTGGCTGGTCATAGTTTTCATCATGAAGTAGCTGTAGCATGTGCTGAAGGCATTATGGGCAGTATTGATGCTAACCGTGGCGATATGCAAAATGGTTGGGATACAGACCAATACCCGAACGACGTAGCTGAGTGTACGTTAGTCATGTATGAAATTTTAAAATCAGGTGGCTTTACCACTGGCGGGTTAAATTTCGATACAAAACTTCGTCGTCAGTCATGTGAAAATGACGATTTATTTCATGGCCACATTGGCGGTATGGATACCATGGCTAAATCATTACTCAACGCAGCCCAACTTATTGAAGATGCACCGTTATCTTCATTTGTAGAGCAACGTTATGCAGGGTGGAATAAAGGCCTAGGTAAAGATATTTTTGATGGACAACATAGCTTAGAAAGCTTATCAAAAGTCGTTCATGAACAAAATATCAATCCTACATCGACTTCAGGGCGACAAGAACTACTCGAAAACGTCGTCAATCGTTATATCTAAGGACTGTTCCCCCATCTA
Organism: Shewanella sp. 10N.286.51.B7; assembly: GCF_002873615.1. Taxonomy (NCBI): domain Bacteria; kingdom Pseudomonadati; phylum Pseudomonadota; class Gammaproteobacteria; order Alteromonadales; family Shewanellaceae; genus Shewanella; species Shewanella sp. 10N.286.51.B7. The sequence continues at coordinate 136,057 of NZ_MCUF01000024.1, read as the reverse complement.
ATAAATGGGGGATTTTTTTATCATGAATATGTTGGAACAATTAAAAAAAATCACAACTGTAGTTGCTGATAGCGGTGATATTGATGCGATTAAGCTTCACAAACCTATAGATGCAACGACTAACCCTTCTCTGATCTTACAAGCATCAAAACTACCACAATACCAATACCTTGTTATTAAATCGATATCTCAAGGTAAAAACAACATCGATGATATTTGTGATCATTTAACCGTTAATTTTGGCTGTGAAATCTTAAAGTGTATTTCAGGACGTATATCCAGTGAAATTGATGCTAGGTTGTCATTTGACACGGTAGCAAGCATTGAGAAAGCAAAAAAGATAATTGCTTTATATGCCGCCAATGGCATAGATAAAAGCCGAGTACTAATTAAATTAGCCGCGACATGGCAAGGTATTAAGGCAGCTGAAGAGCTTGAAAAACAGGGTATTCATTGTAACCTCACCTTGCTTTTTTCAATGAATCAAGCCATAGCCTGTGCTGAAGCAAAAGTCACCTTAATTTCCCCCTTTGTGGGACGAATTTTAGACTGGCATGTACAACAATCGGGTAAACAATTTGAGGCTTTTGAAGATCCTGGCGTATTGTCTGTCAAAGCTATTTTTGACTATTACAAAACATATGACTATCAAACAGAAATTATGGCAGCAAGCTTCAGAAATATTGATGAAATTATAGCGTTAGCCGGTTGCGATTTACTTACTATCGCACCTAGTTTACTGACTGTATTAAACAATACTCAAGGTGAGTTAGTCCATAAATTAAATGCTAAAGAAATAAGTAAAGTTAAGCCTAAGGCACTTAAAACGTTGAGTTTTGAACAATTCTCGTGGCAGCTAAACGAAGATGAAATGGCTTGTGATAAATTATCAGAAGGGATCCGTAATTTTGCTAAAGATCAGACTATCTTAGTTGAAATGATCCAACAGCTTGGCAAAGCAGAAAGTTAATCAAAAGGTTAACTGAATTTTAAGTTATTATTAAGGCCATCATAATTTTTATGATGGCCTTAATGTTAATTCCAAATGTTTGTTTATCGATCGATGAAGAATGTACTAATGTCTTTCGCTATAGGTAAAATAATCAAACTCAGCAGCAATATTCGCTCCCGTTAGATCTTGGCAACACATACCCACAAATGCCCCTGTAAAGTTAGCACCTTCACCCTTACCTGCTTCATCAGAAATGAGACTGTAATCTAATTCACATATCGGCAGCCACGCATTACCATCTACAGAGTAGCTAAAAGTTAACCGTCCATAATCAATATCAGCTCTTAAGCCTATGCGTTCACTTTGCTGACTGGTAATAGGTATACGTTGTTGATAAATAGGAAAGTCAGCCTTTAAAGACTCATCACCTAAACAGCTCATGACATCGATATGTATCCCACTTTCATCATATGATACATAGAGATAATGAAATTTATGGGCATTGTAATAGCAAATTAATCCTGCTTGTTGTTGAAAACTCATAGGTTTGAAGCGCAATTGTGTTTGTGCAACGAATGAATGATGTTGCTGTCTTCTGGCAATTAATGCCTGTTTAAACGTACTGCCAACTGAATGTTTTCCGTATAGCGTTAACGCACCTTTGTTATCAGTTAAACTATAAAAGCATTCAGGATTGGGGATTCTTAGCCATTGATAATGATCAGGTAATACAGGGCTAGAAAAATCATCATGATGTGAATAATCTCGCAGCGGTTTTCCTGTTAGTCCTATAGGATTAACTTCTCCGTAAACTTGGCCCGATGCTAAGCTAAACCAGCCATCATCTTTTAAAATTAAGGCTTGAATACCTGTTTCTCGACCAAGTGGACTGCGCTTGTCTCCGTTTTCTAATGTAATCGGCCTAGACAGAAGATGCGTCAAAAACCATCGTCCATCTGGAGATTGCACTAATCCACCGTGTCCAGTTCGTTGCAAAGGCTTATCCAAATTATCTTTAGACGTTAGCACATGAACATTAGGATCAATTTCATAAGGACCGGTGATACTTTTAGAGCGTGCAAACGTGCAAGCATGTTCGTAGCTCGTCCCGCCTTCTGCAGTTAATAAGTAATAGTAATCATTAATCTTGTATAAATGCGGTCCTTCAGTCAGCTGATGTTTACTGCCAGAAAATATATTGACTGCGGTGCCAATGAGTTTTTGCTGCTGTTGGCAATATTGTTGTAGCACAATACCTGCAAAAGGATGCTTACCAGGACGGTGATCCCACAACATATTCACTAGCCATTTACTGCCATTATCATCATGAAATAATGATGGATCGAAACCACTACTGTTTAAGTAAACTGGATCGCTCCATTCACCATCAATTGTGGAGCAAGTCGTAAGGTAATTAGGACAATCTTTAAAGTTACCATCAAATCGTTGGACGTTAGTATAAATGAGATAAAACAAACCATCTGAATAACTCAAACAAGGTGCCCAAATGCCACAAGAGTCGGGGCAACCTGTCATGTCCAATAATGAAGCTCTGTTTAATGGCCTGCTGATTAATGTCCAGTTTACCAAATCCACTGAGTGATAAATTTGTACCCCTGGATACCATTCAAAAGTGGATACGGCAATGTAATAGTCATTGTCCACTCTCACAATACTGGGATCTGGGTTAAAACCTGGCAAAATTGGATTTATTTGTTGACTCATAATTAACCTGCAGTGTGACTAAAATGTTATTCATTGATTGTTTTTATATCACAACATCACTGTTAGCGCTAACATCACATTTAATGAATTTACATTCACCATTACTAAACTGATTACTAATTAATCATGAGAAAACAGCACAAAAGTTAAATCGAGGGAGCATTTAATCGTGTTTTTACTATTGAAAAGGACGCAATACTTTTCGAATTTCTGTATTGGTTTGCGGGGTAAATTAAAACATAGTTTTAAAATGAAGATTAATACTTAGAATCTAGTTGAACTATTTTTAAACTAAGATTTATCAGAAAATTTATATGGTGTTAAACAGCTAAAAAAATGTCACTCTGTTATGAGTGACATTAAGATTCAAAATTAGCTTATCGTTTTTAAAACCAGCAATATGTAACTGCGACTTCATGTCTAAACCTTGAATAAGGAACAAAAACACTGTTTAGACTTTCATTCCATTATTAATCTTCATCATAGCCATTAGGGTTGGCTGATTGCCAGCGCCAAGTATCGACCATCATTTGATCTAAAGAGCGATTGGCTTGCCAGTTTAAGGCATCATTAGCTTTAGTTGCATTTGCCCAAAAAGCGGGTAAATCACCTGCTCTACGTGGACTAACTTCATAGGGTATCTTCTTATCTACTGCTTGCTCAAACGCAGTAACAATTTCAAAAACAGACACACCATTGCCTGTTCCTAAATTAAACGATTCAACTCCAGCAAAATCTTGATTGTCGTTCAACCATTTCATTGCTGCGACATGACCTTCAGCAAGATCCATCACATGTAAGTAATCTCGTTCACACGTCCCATCTTTTGTTGGGTAGTCTGAGCCGAATATGCTCAGTTTTTCGCGCTTACCTACCATCACTTGCGCTACATAAGGTAATAAATTATTTGGGATACCTTTTGGTGACTCACCAATTTTGCCGCTTTCATGTGCTCCAATAGGATTAAAATAGCGCAGTGACACACCTCTAAAATGCGGATTTGAAGCTGCAGTATCTGCCATTATACGTTCAACCATTACTTTGGTTGCCCCATAAGGACTTGATGGCGTACCTAATTTCATGGTCTCTACATAAGGCACTTCATTTTCTTCACCATAAACGGTTGCTGATGAACTAAAAATAAAATTATTGACCTTGTGTTCTGCCATCGCTTCTAGCAAACAAACCGAGCCATGAACATTATTTTGATAATACTCTAACGGAATTTGTGCAGATTCACCTACAGCTTTAAGCGCTGCAAAGTGGATTACTGTATCAATATTATGCGAACTAAATACGTTGGACAGCTGATGCTTGTTTCTTATATCGCCTTCAATAAAGGTAACACTTTTACCTGTTAATGATTCAACACGTTTAATAGATTCAATACTTGAATTAAATAAATTATCGAAAACGACTACATTGCAGTTATTTTCTAATAATGACAAAACAGTGTGCGAACCGATATACCCTGCACCACCTGTAACTAAAACGTTCATTTATCTTCCTTAATGAATTCATACTATTTAATGGTCATTAACCATTTCTGCTCACATCATGTTTACATTTACTGATTTTGAACTTTTATTACAAAAAAAGCTAATAAAAAAAGCGGGGTTCAACAAAAACCACTGTAAACAATGCGTTTATGTTCTTTTATTACAGTTAAATTAAAAAGTTGAGATATGATTTTTGGCTTACTCCTGAATATATTATATCTAAATTTGACTCAGTAATTTAATTATTTACGCTCATCCTATTGATATTTCTACGGTTATTAAAAATTAAAACCAGTTTGAAACATCTGACACATAAAATTACACATTCAAACAGTAAGGGTTTAACAAACTCTGTAACATGCACTTATAATACTGTTAACGAATTTGTCATAGGCACAAGTCTATGATTTAGCTTTAAGCAAGAGGAAGTGCCGTGGCTACTGCAAAGCAAATTATTCTCCCTATTGGCATAATAGGTGTAGGCGTAATCATTACTGGTTTGTTGGTTTCTATGCAAAAACCACCCGAAGAGAAACCGCCAGTTGATAATACCCCGCTTGTATCTGTCGAAACCATTAATTATAAACCAATGACATTTACCGTTAGCTCTTATGGTGTCGTCAATGCCAAATATCATACTGAATTGGTGGCACAAGTTAGTGGTGAAATTACTTATTTATCTGACGCATTTGTTAAAGGTGGTTTCATTAAAAAAGGCGACGTCCTCGCAAGAATAGATCCTAGCGACTACGAGTCAGCGCTGTTAGATGCACAAGCTAATTTGGCTTCTGCCAAAGCAACGTTAGTTCAAGAAAAAGCTAACGCACAAGTAGCTGAACGTGAATGGGCTGAGATTACTGACAGTAAGCCAAGTGATTTAAGCTTGCGTAAACCACAATTAGCCCAAGAAATTGCCAAACTAAAAAGTGCTGAAGCTGGATTGTTACGTGCAAAAAGGAACCTTGAACGAGCAATAATTAAAGCGCCCTATGATGCATTAATTGGCAGTCGTAATATCGGTTTAGGCACATACGTAGGTAACGGATCGCCTATCGGTTTAGTTTATAGCACTGATAAAGCTGAAGTTCGATTACCACTTGCAGACAAAGAAATGCAATATTTAGATCGTAAAGGTGCAAATGCAGAAGTCACTTTGGTGGGTAACTTTGCAGGTGAAAAACAAGAATGGATTGGCACTATCGTTCGTAGCGAAGGGGTGATTGACAGTAAAAGTCGGATGACATACTTAGTTGCTGAGATTGATGACCCATATGGGCTTAATAGTAACCATAAAGAATTAAGATACGGTACTTATGTTACTGCTCACATTGGCGGTACTCATGCAGGTCAAGTGGCCGTTGTCCCGCGCCATTTAATCGTGAATGGCCTCGTTGCGACAATGGATAAAGACAAAAAATTACGTTATCTGCCCGTTAATATTATCAGACAAGATGGCAGCAACGTCATTATCTCAAGTGGTTTAGCAGAAGGTATGAGCATCATTACTTCTGCACTTGATTACCCTGTTGAAGGAATGACGGTGGCCTTACCGACCGATAAAATTCTTCAAGTAGAGCCTAAGGTTGGTGTTGATTCTGACACTGCTATCGCCATGGACGATAAGGAATAAATTCATGGAAGATACTCATAAAGGCATAATTGCTTGGTTTGCCCGTAACAGCGTTGCGGCAAACTTATTAATGATCATTATTTTATTAGGCGGCTTGTTAACGGCAAATACGATTCGTAAACAATTTTTCCCCGCTGTTGAAATCAACTGGATTGAATTCAGTGCTGTATATCCAGGCGCTGCTCCGCAAGAAGTAGAAGAAGGCATTACCGTAAAAATTGAACAGGCACTTGAAACCGTTCAGGGATTACAACGTGTCATCACCTACTCTAATCGAAATCAAGCTAATGGCTACTTTCGAATTGAAGATTCTTATGATCCGCAAATCGTACTTGATGAAGTTAAATCTGAAATTGGTTCAGTATCTACCTTCCCTGCTGGAATGGAGTTTCCAAAAGTAGAACGTATCAAAATTCGTCAAGAAGTCATGTACTTAAGTCTTTATGGAGATTTGTCACAGCGACAACTTAAAGATTTAGGTGAAAAAATCCATAAAGAAATCATGCAGCTGCCTAACGTTAACATTGCAGACTTCTATGGTGGGTTAAATTATGAAATTAGTGTTGAAGTCAGTAAAGATAGATTACGTGAGTTTGGGCTTAATTTTAATGATGTTGCTGAAGCAGTTCGAGGTTATTCTCGCAACATGTCTGCTGGTCAAATTAAAGCAGAAAATGGATATATTAACCTACGTGTAGAAAACCAAGCTTATGTCGGTTATGAATTCGAAGATTTGCCCTTACTCACTTTAGATGATGGGACAAACCTCTTATTAGGCGATGTTGCGACTGTCAATGACGGCTTTGAAGAAGGGATTCAGTATTCTAAATTCAATGGCCAAAATGCAGTGACTTTCTTTGTCGGTGCGGCTAAAAATCAGAGTATCACCGATGTCGCTGATACCATGAAAGCCTACATTGCCAAGAAGCAGGCCTTACTACCAGAAGGAGTCACGCTAGAGCCATGGGTAGATATGACCTACTATCTTGATGGTCGCCTTGATTTAATGCTAGACAGCATGAAAACAGGTGCTGTGTTGGTCTTTTTCATGCTGGCATTATTTTTACGTGTACGTTTAGCTTTTTGGGTGATGATGGGGTTACCCGTCTGTTTCCTCGGTACCTTATTATTCATGCCGATGGCGTTTATTGATGTAACCATTAACGTAATTAGCTTATTCGCGTTTATTTTAGTACTGGGTATTGTCGTTGATGACGCCATTGTGATGGGTGAAAGTGCCCATACTGAGTGCCAAGAAAATGGTCAGAATATTGATAGCGTGATCCGTGGTGTAAAGCGTGTCGCAATGCCGGCAACATTTGGTGTATTAACCACCATAGCCGCATTCTTGCCAATCACTCTTGATGATGGCCCTTCTTCTGCCTTTGGTCAGGCAATCGGTTTTGTAGTGATACTCTGTTTACTGTTCTCATTAGTAGAATCTAAACTGATCCTCCCATCTCATTTAGCCCACATGAATAAACCTAAGGTTGTTCAACCAGGCTCTAAAAATCCTTTAGATTGGTTACGAAATGGGGTTAATTTTGTTCAGGGTAAAATTGAGAAGTACTTAACCCTATTTATCAGTAATATCTACAAACCAAGTCTTACATTAGCCGTTAAATACCGTTATGCGGTTATTTCAACCTTTATTATGCTCATTGTGATTTGTGCTGCGTTATATATTAGTGGTTTAGTCCGCTTTATTGGGCAACCCAAAATTCCACATGATTTTCCAAGGATCAGCTTGGAAATGAATGTTGATGCAGCAGAGACTGCAACACTTGATGCAGCGCATTCTATCGAAGCCGCATTAAGACAAGTTGAAACTGAGCTTGAAGATAAATACGGGCAAGGCATGATTGCTGAATTACAAGTTGAATTACAAGGCCGTACTCGTGCTGAAGTAAGAACCAAACTTGTTGACCCAGAATTAAGGCCGATTAATACCTTTGAAGTCGCTGAAATGTGGCGTCAAGCAATGCCGAAAATACCCGGCGTTAAGTCTTTTGAAGTCCAAGATAGCTTGTTTGGTGGTGGACGCGATGATGGTGATATTAGCTTTAGATTAGAAGGCAACGATGACGTACAGCTGATCGCTGCTTCTCAAGCACTAAAAGATAAGCTTAATACCTTAAAAGGAGTTAGTGACGTTAATGACAGCCGTCAGTCTTCAGCGAAAGAAGTGCAGTTTAACTTAAAACCATTAGCCCATAGTCTTGGGCTAACCCTGGCGAATATTGCTTCGCAGGTAGGTAATAGTTTTTACGGTCTTGAAGCACAACGTATCATTCGTAATGGTGAAGAAATTAAAGTAATGCTTCGCTACCCTGAAGCACAACGAAACTCCATCGCCTTGGTACAAGAGGTATTAATTAAAACACCTCAAGGTGCAGAACTTCCCTTATCTGAAGTCGCTAACATTGAAGTAGTACAAGGGGTTAATAGTATTCGCCGCGAAAACGGTAATCGTACTATTAATGTATGGGCATCTGTAGATGCTGAGCAAGCTGAGCCGTTTAAACTTGCAAAAGATATTCGTGATAACTTCATGCCAGAACTATTAACCAAATATCCACGGGTTAAAAGTGAAGTGTCAGGTAATATTCAAGAGCAATTGGACAGTGCTGACACGCAACTACGGGATTTTATAATCTCAATGTTAGTGATTTACAGTTTACTTGCTATCCCGCTTAAATCTTACGTACAGCCATTTATGATTATGTCTGTGATCCCATTCGGTGTTATTGGTTCGATGTTAGGCCATATCATTTTAGGTATTGATTTAAGTGCCCTTTCTGTATTCGGTATTATTGCAGCTGCGGGTGTGGTGGTGAATGACTCTCTGGTCATGGTCGATTACGTTAATAACTCTCGTAAGCGAGGTATACCGTTAAATGAAGCGGTTATTAATGCGGGTTGTCGTCGATTCAGAGCGATCATGTTGACTTCGTTAACTACATTTATTGGTTTGATGCCGATTATGACAGAAACCAGTATGCAAGCGCAGATGGTTATTCCTATGGCTGTATCACTAGCCTTTGGTGTTTTGTTTGCAACGGTGGTGACGCTTTGTTTAATCCCTTGTCTTTATATCGCCATTGAAGATATGCGCGGTATTGCTCAAAGAATTTGGAGATTATATGTTCCGGAACCAGCAGAAACAAATTCAGGCTTAGAGCAACAACCTAGTCATCGTGCTAGTTAAATAACTCAGTATGTATTAATCGGTTTATCGTTAAACGATTACCTTAATCAAAAAAGCGAAACGTCAGTTTCGCTTTTTTTGTAATAGCTCATAAATTTAGTATCGATGCCTAGAGGTTTTGTTAAATCAGCTACAACTACAAAAGAATGTCATATAGTGACGCTATGATGAGAATGAACATAACAATAATTAGTAAGGATCAATTGTGTCAAAGATTCCCTTAGTTTCGAAATTCATATTTACATTAGGCAGTATTATATTATCGATATCTGTCACAGCTACCGATATACAACAGCCGTTTAATGATGCTTCAGAATCTACACAAGAGCACGTATTGTTGATATCAATTGATGGTTACCGCTATGACTATAATGAACTACACCAACCACAACATATCAAAGAGTTTGCCAACAATGCTGCCACCGTTAAGCAGTTTGTGCCCTCCTTTCCAACAGTCACTTTCCCGAATCATTTGACACTCGTTACCGGCCTGTATCCTGCGAATCACGGCATTATTTCAAACCGTTTTTATAATCCTGAATTAGAACATGATTATGCGATGAACATTAGTGAAGCCGTAACGGATGGTCAATTTTATCAAGGTGTACCGTTATGGTCATTAGCGCGTCAGCAAGGGTTAAAGTCTGCTACTTATTTTTGGCCTGGTTCAGAAGCTGAAATAGGGGGTTTTAGACCGAATTACTGGCTCAAATATGATGGACGTACTCCTAATGAAGAAAGAGTCCAGCAAGTGATAGACTGGTTTTCGTTACCTGAAGATAAAAGACCACAATTCGTGACATTATACTTTTCAGATGTTGATAGCGCAGGACATCACCATGGTCCAGAAGCATCACAAACGCGAGATGCAGTACTATATATAGACACTATGATCGGTAATTTGCTTACTGAATTAAAAGATTTACCTTTTGAAGTTAACGTGATTATCACTTCAGATCATGGTATGGCAAAAGTGGATGAATTTGATCGGGTATATACAGATCAGTTAATCGCTAATAATCAAAAACTAATTAAAAAGTTTATTTTTAACAATGACGCGGCATTTTCGTTAGTCACAGCAACGGGTAAAGATAAACAACAGGATCTCAAGCAACTTAAAGAGTTGGTTTCTCAGGTTGAAGGACTCGAGTTTTACTTACAAGCAGATGTGCCAAGCCACCTGCACTTTACCGGTAATGCTTCAATTGGGGATGCTGTCATTGTGAGTAATAATTACTATATTACTAGTACTGATGCTAAACCAGGCGTTATCGGCAAGCATGGTTATGATCCTGAAGTAATCACAGATATGAATACCGTACTCTATGCTCAAGGGCCAATGTTTAAACAAGGCGCTACGATACAACAAGCTAAAAACATTCACCTGTACCCTCTCATCGCTCATATTTTAGGTTTAACAGTAACAGAAAAGATTGATGGTGAATTGTCAGTATTAAGTCCGCTTTTAAAACATTAAAACAACTAAATGGATAAAACCAATCTAAAGCCTTTTATGACGAGTTAACTGAGTAAGCTAAACGGTTAAATTGGTTTGTTACCGCATTGAAAGCGTAAATGTAAGGGAACATTATGAATCACATGATTGCTGAGGCAAAACGCCTTCGTGGTAACCTGTATGCTTAGGTAAAGAGATGCACAAACTAGATATAAAATTATTGATAACGGGTGAATAGCCTATCAGGTACGTTTTGTGTAAAAAATCAATTATATAAATCCAACTTAAAAGGCCAATTACGTAAATTTAATTGGCCTTTGTTGTACTGAATCTCACTAACTTTTCTCGGCCGCCATGATTTGTTGATATAACTTATCTTTCATCTCAACGCGATGTTGCTTTAAGTCATGAATAGAATCATCAGATATGGGTGAATCTTTTAATTCTAATTCACGAATTTGTTTGTCCAACTTATCGTATTGCTGTAATACAGTTGCGAATTCAGCATCAGATTTATTTAGCGCTGCAATGGTGTCTAAGTGATCAGGAAATTCATTTCGAAGAGAGTGATTTTCACCTAACATATAGCCTCATTTATTTATCTTAATATTACATGTTCATTGGTTCTATTTTCGAGTTTTTAAGGTAACGATTTTCAACTTTAAATCTCATATAAAATGTAGAGCACTTAGCATAAAATACAAGCATATTTTCTCAATATAGAATTTCTGACACAAAATAAATGCTTAAAAAACATTCAACCCTTTTATAAATACAAGGTGTTTGATCTAATCTATTCAAAACTTTGAATAAAAGTATTGAAACACTGCTAAAATATATGCCAATAAAAAAGAGTACGAATCGAATTCAATATGTCATCTAAAGCACAACCCCAATTTGGCAAAGTCACTATTATTGGTAATGCCAATGGTGATTGGCAAGCTGCTAATCAAGGTTATACCATTATATTTAATGGCACTATTGCTAGTGGCGATAACATTATCAATATTTGTAATGGTCCTTATGCGGGTTCAACTGAAGATTTTGTCGTTACTGGACCTCATAGTGATTGGTTAACAACCAATTTATCAATAGTCGCTCGCGAATTAGAATTAAAGCTCAAATGCTGGCCTTCATCTGGGTTAGTCAGTTTTGTGTTATTTAGTCGATTAAACTGTGAGTTAGCACTTGAAAGAATGTCATTACTACCTAGCCTTAAACGCAGTGAAGATATGTCGTTAAAACAACATTTACCCTGTGTTGTTCATAATTGGCTTGGTGAACGTAGGATTGCAATAGAAGTACATCAACAAAGTAATGCACAACAAGCTATGTGGCCTGCTCTATTATTGAATGAAACGGCAGCACGGAAAACTGATTTCCAGACTCAAAAATCTAGCCGTATTACACAAGTTATACCTATAACTGATTCTATTCAGCATCAAATACATGACCCATATCAGTTAATGATTGAGTTAACGTTACAAAATCAAAGCTCCCATGCTGCCCTCAATAATTTACGATATCTTAACCAACTTCCGCAGTCTGCTTGGTTGGCTGCAGTGACACAACAAAAACTGCTTGATGTTGAACAAGTGTTTTTCGACCAATACCCTGAAAAATTATCAGGCTTTTGGTATTTATCTGATAATGAAGCTTCAACATGGTTAGATAAAATTCGTTTTAATTTAGCACTGTGTCAGCAACATTTATCTGGCTATCAGTAGATTTAAGAATTTACTTTAGCAATACCCTTTTCTTTGCTTATCAACACCAAAGCATTATTTATCATTGCCTATTTCTCTGCTAATACTATTCATACAAGGATTTGTTATCAAATAGTACTAATAGAAGGAATAGTTGATGAAATGGCTTCCAGCAATATCAATCGTCTCGATAAGCTTAATTACACTAGTCACCCCATTTAAAGATGCTCAGGCAAAACAACCAAAATTGATTTTACAAATCACTGTAGATCAACTCAGGGGGGATTTATTGCAACGTTATCAGCAGCATTTCTTTGACGATGGCTTTGAATATTTAATCAATGAAGGGATTTATTACAAAGAAGCTCATCATCAACATGCGATTACTGAAACGGTTGTCGGGCATACAACGCTAGCCACAGGAGCACATCCTTCAACACACGGCATGGTGAGTAATTTATGGTTTGATAAGCAAATGCAGCAACCAATTTACAATGTACAAGATGAACAACACCCACTTTTAAGTGCAAATGCTGCTGTCGATGCAAAAAATGAAATCGATCCCACACAAAAAGCCAGTAAAGTTGAAGGCCGTTCACCAAAAAATATTATGGCGACCACGTTTAGTGATGAGCTTACTGCCAGTAACAATGGCCAATCTAAAGTCTTTGCAGTATCAGTTAAGGACCGCGGAGCTATCACATTAGCAGGTCACACAGGAAAAGCATTTTGGTTTTCTAAATCAGCCGGTGAATTTGTTAGTAGCGATTATTATTACAAACAATATCCACAATGGGTAACAAACTGGAATAAAGCGAATCCAATATCGACATATGCCAACACCCAATGGCAATTATCAAAACCTGCTCAGCAATATTTATTCGGTGATAATCAGAATCACGATTGGAAAACAAAATTACCGGGTTACGGAATTACATTCCCACATGAATTTGGCCCTAGTGATAACCCCTACTTTAGTACTTTTTTAACCGTAAGCCCTATCGGTGATGAAATGACTGCTGATTTCGCTAAAACAGTCATTACTAACAATAATCTTGGTAACAATAGTCATGATAGCCAAATCGTGACTGATTATTTATCGATAAGCTTTTCATCAACCGATTATGTTGGCCATATCTTTGGCCCATCCAGCTTAGAAGCAGAAGATAATCTACTTAGACTCGATAGGACATTGGCCTCTTTATTTGGTTTTATTGATGACAACATTGGTTTAGAAAACACACTGATCGTGTTATCAGCTGATCATGGTGCTCCTGAGGCACCAGGATACTTAACGCAATTTGGTATCAAAGCTAAACATTTCGACTTAGCAAGTTTAGAAAAAAATGCTGCCATTCAGTCTTTAAAAAGCAAATGGAAAATTACAGGGGATTTGTTTGTTAACGCATGGCAACCCTATATTAATTTGGATCATGACAAGCTAGCTAAACAAAAAGTGCCATTAGCAGAAGCAACAACACAAGTCGCTAATATACTCAATAGTGTTTCGGGTATTCATCGAGCATATAGCTTTAATCATTTATTAAATGGCAATGTGCCTAACGATGAAATTACTCAAAAAGTGCAAAACAGTTTTTACCCTAGCCGTTCAGGAGATATTTACTTAGTTTTTGAGCCAAATGTGTTTGTGGCAGATTTTGACGGTCTCAATGTTGCCTCTGTACATGGTTCTCCGTGGCGCTATGACACCCATGTTCCTATTATATTTGCAGGCATGAAACTTAAAGGACAAACTATAAACAGGCCTGTTGCAACGGTCGACTTAGCACCGACACTCAGTGCATTGATGAATATCAACGCACCTTCAAGTTCTGTCGGATACCCACTAAAAGAGGTTTTGGTAAAGTAACTACACGGTTCTCAACGTAAATCCACCTCAATTTATAGATGTTGGTATAAAGGCTGCTGTAGGCAGCCTTTCTCATTATAAAAATGATTAACTCATAGTGAGATTGAATTTTACAAATAGTCACAGGTTTGGTGTTGGTGATTTGTTAATTAAACCTTAAGATAGGGTTAATTAATCTTGGGTACAGTTTTAATATGAAATTCAATCAGCTAGTTGTTTTTATTTGTTTAGTCATCATTTTTGTTATACATCAAACTCACTCTGTCGCTGCTGATTATGTTGGTGTTGAACAATGTGTTGACTGCCACCAGCAACAATATTCTGACTGGCAAGCTTCTCATCACGATATGTCCATGCGCCATGCTAGTGAAGATTCCGTTCTCGGTGATTTTGATAATCAAACGCTTCAAGAAAACAATCAATCACACAGGTTTTATCGTAAAAGCACTCAATATTGGGTCAATACCAAAGGACCTGACGGTAAAAGCCATGACTATGAAATTAGCTATACATTTGGCTATGAGCCATTACAACAATATATGGTTAAATTTCCGGATGGTAGAGTGCAACTTATTCCACTAGCTTGGGATAGCAGAGATAAAAGCCAAGGTGGCCAACGTTGGTTTAATCTTTATCCTGACATGGATGTACATGATGAGTTTTTTTGGACTAATAATGGCCAAAACTGGAACTATATGTGCGCAGATTGCCACTCTACAAACATCGACAAAAACTATGATAGTAAAACAAACACCTATAACACCACTTGGTCTGAAATTAACGTTGGCTGCGAGGCGTGTCATGGACCGGCAAGCGATCACATCATATGGGCTCAAACTCCTAATAATACGAATCCCTTAAATGGCTTTGATCGTAACTTGAAACCTAAAGTTGGCTCATGGGAATTTACGAAAGGACAAAAAATACTTCAACCTAAACAACTGACAGACTCCGATCAGTTAGATACATGTGCCCAATGTCATAGTAGAAGAGCACAACTCAATAACAGTCATGACCCTATTAAAGGTGATTTTTTCGATAAATATAATCTAAATGCAATCACACCAAGTTTATATTATCCCGACGGACAAATTTACGAGGAAGTCTTTGTCATGGGGTCGTTCAAACAATCTAAAATGCACGCTGCTGGCGTTGTATGTAGCGATTGTCATAATCCGCACAGTACTAAACTTAAAGCGCCAATTGAATCAATTTGTTTTCAATGCCATTTACCTAGCGAATATACTTCAGCCAAACATAGTCAACACCAAGATGGAACTGAAGCTGCTCAATGTGTAACCTGCCACATGCCAAAAACAACCTATATGGAAGTAGACCCTAGAGCAGATCATAGTTTTCAAATTCCTAGACCCGATATTAGTAAAAAAATCGGCACACCAAACGTATGTACCTCTTGTCACAATGAAAAATCTAATCTATGGGCTGTTAATGCCCTTGAAAAGCAATTTCCAGACTCCAGTTATCAAAACAGTGACAGTTTTTCGTTAGCATTCGCACAAGCATCTGCCGGTGTGCAAACAAGTGGAGATAAGCTTTCATATATTGCTCAAAACCACCTAGAATCCAACATTATCCGGGCTTCGGCGCTTAGTAGAATGGATAGATTCCCAAGCCAAAATACTATGGTCGCAGTGATGAGAGGTATAAAGCATAAAGACCCTCAAATAAGATTAGGTGCATTAACCGGTTCTGCTCCTTATCCGTTTAATGACCGCTGGCAAATAGTCAGTCCATTACTCAGTGATACTGTATATGCTGTCAGAACTGAAACTGCCAGCACTTTGGTGAGTGAATGGCAAAATATGAATGATGATCAAAGAGCACTATTGACCCCTGCTTTGAATGAATATATTGAAATT
The DNA here is from genome assembly GCF_002873615.1 of Shewanella sp. 10N.286.51.B7. Classification (NCBI taxonomy): domain Bacteria; kingdom Pseudomonadati; phylum Pseudomonadota; class Gammaproteobacteria; order Alteromonadales; family Shewanellaceae; genus Shewanella; species Shewanella sp. 10N.286.51.B7. The sequence goes on along the minus strand of NZ_MCUF01000024.1, from coordinate 120,131 downwards.
CAACAATTCAATTCTGACCGAGGTTTCGGATTGATGAACCTCGGTAATATTCACAACGCTAAAGGCAACATAAAGCAAGCAGAAAAGCTTTACTTAAAAGCCATCGAGATAGAACCAATATTTGCAACAAGCTATGCAAACCTTGCAGACTTATACCGTCAACTTGGTGATGATGAGAAATCATTAGCGACCTTAAAAAAAGGGATTGCGAATCAACCAAAGGCAGCATTGTTGAGGTACAGCGCTGGCTTAAATCTTTACAGACAGCAACAACTAACAGGTGCGATTGATTATTTAGAACAAGCAACTGAGATTGAAGCGACTAACCCACAATACTGGTATGTACTAGGTCTTGCGCAAGAAAAAGTCAGTGTTACCAAAGCAATGAAGTCGCTTACCAAGGCTTATGAAGTTGGTGGCAATCCTCAACATCTATATGCGCTTTGTGAGTTTAAAATTAGGCATCGAGATCCAACGACACAAGCTTGTATCAATCAACTTGCTAAGATAGTCCCCCCGCAAGTTGTACAACAATTGATAGGAAAATAATTGATAAGACAATCATTCTTTAAATAATGGCTTCCTCTCTTTTGAACGAGTGAGGAAGCAATTATATGAATGCATGTTGAGTATTTGAGTGCTGCTTTATTTTCGTAGCAAAATCGAAAGGTTTGCTGAGTATAATTCATCCTTATAACTGTATTTCCAACTAAAGTTGGCGTTATTAATCCACCATCTCACTATAATATTGAGTACTACTTTATTTAAAAGTTAAAGATGAATTTTACGCTAAGGGATAAATTGAATATGGATATTACTTCTATACGGTGTATCACATTAGTTGTGGCTATATTGTCAATATCATCTTGTTTAGCAGAACAAATCAAAATTTGTCCAACAAACCAACACCAATTAGACTGGTCTGGTGGCGGTGCTTACCCTAAAATTTTAAGCCACAACGATAAAGTTTACTTAATATCGGATGTTTCAGGGATCTGGAATGCAGGTTATGCTGAAGCTGAATGGCAACAAACTAATTCAGGTCTTGCTAACCTGAGTGTATCGAATATTGTCTTTTCTACATCTCAACCACTCATTGGTTACGCAACAACAAAATCAGGTATTTCTAAAACCATTGATGGTGGTGAAACATGGCAAGATCTCAACAACCTCCCCGATAACGTAAATTTCAAACGATGGGAAACGTTCAATAACATCGCTATCGATGAGTCAATGCCAACTGAATTCATTTTTGGTGACAGAAAAGGCAATATCTATCGTTATGAATCTGAACATGCTCAACTACTGATCACAACCCCAACAGAAGAAGTAATTTCAAGTCTTATTGTTAGTAATCAAGGTACTATAGTGGCAGGCACATCAACTAGCCGTTATATTTTTCGTCAGCTAAACAATCAATGGCAACTGACGAAACAACATCCGAGTACGACACTGGATCTCACAGTAGCTGGATTAAATGACCAGCAATCTCTATTTGCTACAAGCAACAATCAGGTATTAATTTCTGTTGATGACGGTGTGCAATGGGAGTCTCTTAATCTTGAAGCACACATCTCTGATACGAGTGTGGCACATAGACTCGCGGTCAAGAGTAATAGCTTAGGAGAGTTCAGTCTTATAGTTGCTTGGTATGAAGATTGGAAGTCGGGGATCTTGGTCAGCCATGATTCAGGGAAAACCTGGCAAAACAGTTTAAAAGAAATTGATTATTCAAATACAAACCCAACCCGAAGTTGGAACCATAACGATATCAGTAAAATCATGTCGGTAAACTTTGATTACAAAAATGAAAACATACTCTACTTCACGACTTATTGGGGCATATGGAGAAGTATTGATGCTGGCGAGACTTGGACTGAAAACTTCAAAACTGGCGCCTCTAACACTGTGGGTTCAGGTATTGCTATTACTGAAAATGGTGATGTTGTTACCGCTTCAATGGACGTTGGCCTCATCCGCTACCCAACAAATGGACAACCCACGTCACTTTTACCAATCGCTACAGACCAATATTTTGATAACGATATGGCGGGACATTTCTGGAATGTTATTGTTCAATCTAAAAAAATAATCGCCACCAGCAGCGCCTGGCAATCTGAAGCAAACCAAATAGTCATCAGCGAAGATAGTGGCGTGACTTGGCAGCGTGTCAGTCAGGGACTTCCTTCTTATTATTCTACAGACTGGCCAATTTGGAGCAAAGGTTATGCTAGAGCTTTAATCGCTGATAAAAATGATCCAAACAAGTTCTATTTAGGCATTGATGGTCATGGTTTATATATTTCTACGAATGGTGGATATGAATGGCAGCGCTCGCTTACTAAGCCTCCGAGTAAACGAATTTATAATGCTTTAGATCAAGATAAATTAAACAATATTTTATACTGGGGTACAGCATCCAACGGGGTTTATAGTACCAACAATGATGGTGAGACATGGGTTCATACTGGTCTTAAAAAGAAGTATGTATATGACCTTGTAGTTAGTCAGGATGGCGCTGTTTATGCTGGTTCTGCTAATTCTGAACAGGACGGACATGGAGCTGCTGTCTTCAAAAAGCAAAATCCAGAAAGTGAATGGGAACTGGTTAAAGACTTTAACGTCGTAGGTGCTGTTGATGCCATGGTAATCGATCCACTTAATCCAGAACGAATTGTCGTGAGTTTAACCAATTGGATTCACAAAAACGAAGGTGAATTACATATCAGTAATGATGCTGGTATCAATTGGCAAAAAATTAATGCAAATGTCGGAATTGGTATAGCTGATTTGGTCTTTTCAACATGTTCTCAGCAATTATTTGTAGCTGGATATTCCCAAGGGATCAGCCAAATAGATATAAGTGATTATTCAGCTATCCAGGATTTAAACGTTAACATTAACAATTTTTATAAATTACAAGATAGTTGGGCTTGGTCTTATTACGAAGATGAACAAGCCAGATCCGTATGGAAAAGTGATGCTGCTATAAGCTGGAAAGTTACCGTAGAAAACACTAAAGATATTGCTATCAATTTTGAATCGATAAATAAGCCTGGAGAAAGAAAACTACCTGACAACTACCCTGGCTTTATAATAGAAGTTATCGTTAATGGTGAGTCAAAGGCTCAGTTAACTGTGCCCGCCTCAGACACAGAGTGGCAACAATCGTCAATTCTAATTCCTATAGACACTACAGGTGAAAAAATCATAGAGTTTAAATGGTTAAATAACATATCTAGCCCTGCAACTGACACCAATTGGGGCTTACGCAAGATTTCGATGAGTCAGTAAGTTGAACACTATCAATCCAAAAATGCGCTAATCTAAAAATGGGTTAATCTAGAAATTGGTCAATCTAGAAAGAGTAATAGCTCAACAAAATTTGTTGAGCGTTTTTTGTGATAAAAAACATCATGTCAAGCCTGCAGTATATGTAAACCTCAAGTCGTTATGGAGTCATACAGATTGTTCCCAACAGCAAATTGTAACGTCATTTCCGTTTGCATTTTTCTTAATTCACTTTTCATTATGTAACATCCGCATTTCCATTTTTCGGAATCCAAATTGCAAAAAATGAAATAACCCTTCGTAATAACTGCTCAACATCAAACTTTTATCAAAAATTATGCTCAGTTGAAACTGTCCTTAATTAGCATTAATTGATTAAAAACAAATCAACAACGATTGTTTCATAAAAAGTTCAATCAACTGTTTCAACTTTGATTCAGGTCAATATTTAATCTATCCATCCCGTTATATTGGGATCAGGCAGTTTGTTCCTCCCAAACGGAATAGGTTATAACATGGATACACATTCAGCTTTATATCATCGGTGTAAAAGCCGTTTAGCAGAACTACGTGAAACAGCGCCTCGACAAACCGTAACGTTAGATGAAAAACTAAAAGAAAACGGCATAACAAGACGCGAATTCATAACATGGAGTGCTTCAGTAACCGCATTACTTGCACTTCCCCTTCCTTTTACCAACTTAGTAGCTGAAGCCGCAGAGCTGGCTGACAGAGTTCCACTCATTTGGTTACATATGGCCGAATGTACAGGCTGCTCTGAGTCGCTAATCCGCACTGATACGCCCAACCTCGACAGCTTAATCTTCGATCATATTTCATTGGAATATCACGAAACATTAATGGCAGCTTCTGGCTGGCAAGCTGAAGAAAACCTTGAACATGCCATGGAAGCCTACAAAGGCAACTATTTATTGGCAGTTGAAGGCGCCATTCCAACAGCAAATAACGGTGCATTTCTAACTGTTGGCTGTAAAGGCCACACTGGAATGCAGATTGTCAAAGAGGCAGCTGAAGGTGCTGCGGCGATTATTTCGGTGGGAACTTGCGCAGCGTTCGGTGGTGTTCAAGCGGCAGCGCCAAACCCTACGGGTTCCAAAGGTGTTCAAGACGTTATTGATAAACCTGTTATTAATCTAGGTGGCTGCCCGCCAAGTGAAAAAAATATTGTTGGCACTTTGATGTATTTCATTATGTTTGGAAAACTACCTGCGCTTGACATGTTCAATCGACCTAAATGGGCTTATGGCGCACGCGTACACGATAACTGTGAAAGACGTGGACGTTTTGATGCAGGCGAATTCGTTGAAACATTTGGCGATCAAGGCGCAAAAGATGGCTACTGCTTATATAAAGTGGGCTGTAAAGGACCGTACACATACAACAACTGCCCTACTGAACGTTTTAATCATCATACAAGCTGGCCTGTATTAGCGGGGCACGGCTGTATTGGATGCTCAGAACCTAATTTCTGGGATGACATGGCCGATTTCGAGAAACCATTAGGGAGACAGTTATTGCATGGGGTTGATGCAACAGCTGACACCATTGGCGCTGTAATACTAGGCGCAACCGTTGTTGGTATAGGTGCACATGCTGTCGCAAGCCTATTTGCTAAGCCTTTAGAGGAATAACTCATGAACAAACGTGTTGTAATCGATCCTATTACTCGAATCGAAGGTCACCTACGTGTAGAAGTCGAAGTTGATGAAAATAATGTTATTAAAAAGGCTTGGTCTTCTTCTACTTTATGGCGTGGCATTGAAGTTATTTTAAAAGGTCGTACTCCGATGGATGTGGGCCTTATTGTTCAACGTATATGTGGTGTCTGTACTTATTCTCATTATCGCTGTGGAACAGAAGCAGTAGAAAATGCATTAGGTGTGAAAATTCCTTTAAATGCAAAATACTTGCGCTCACTGATGCAAACCTCTTTGTATATGCATGACCACATTGTTCATTTTTATCATTTACATGGTTTAGATTGGGTTGATGTGGTTTCAGCATTGAGCGCGGATCCTGCATTAGCAGCGCAAGAGGCAGGTAAATACACTACAAATCCTATCGCTGCCGGTGAAGGTGATTTACGCGCTGCACAGGAGCGCGTTAAAGGTCTCGTGGATACAGGTAAGTTAGGGCCATTTGCCAATGCCTATTGGGGTAATAGAACCTATCGATTTACCCCAGAGCAAAACTTAATCGCTTTATCACATTATTTAAAAGCGTTAGAAGTTCAACGCGTCGCTGCAGAGATGTTAGCCATTTTCGGTGGCAAATCCCCTCACCCACAATCGCTAGTTGTAGGTGGCGTCACTTCTGTTCGAGACATGTTAAGCCCTGCTCGTTTGCAAGAATGGAAGCAAAAACATGCCATAGTGCAAGATTTTATTATTCGCGCATATAAAGCCGATATTGTGATGGCTGCAGCTGCCTTTGGTAATGAGCCAAGTGTGCTAGGGGGCGTTAATGTAAACAACTTCATGGCAACCAATGACTTTGTGCTGGCTGACGGTCAATACATGTTTGATCAAGGCGTGATTATGGCTGGCGATCTTGCTGGTGTGACAGACATTGACCCAGATTCAATCAAAGAAGATGTTACGCACGCATGGTATGAAGCTGATGGCCCACAACATCCCTATGACGGAACGACCGTACCCGATTACACCGGTTTCGTCGAACGAGATACTGTCTACGGAAAATTACCTACAGTAGATGGCGATGGAAAATATAGCTGGGTTAAATCACCTCGATACAAAGACGAACCCGTTGAAGTTGGTCCTCTGGCATCATTATTGGTGAGTTATGCTCGTGGAAACCAAGTCGTCGTTAGTGCAGTAAACGGATTACTTGAGGCAACAGGCTTACCCATTGGAGCCTTATTTACCACGCTTGGTCGAACAGCTGCTCGGATGCTACAAACTGTTATTGTCGCTGAAGAAGGGTTAAAGACATTTGATGCGATGCTTATCAACATGCAGTCAGATGAAAGTACTTACGTTACGCCTGAGATTGATTCAACGAAAGAGTACGTTGGCCACGCGATGATTGAAGCGCCGCGAGGCATGCTCAGTCATTGGTTAAGGATCAAAGACGGTAAAATTGAAAACTACCAAGCGATTGTCCCTACTACCTGGAATGCTGGGCCGGTAGACGCCAACGGTAAAGTTGGTCCGTATGAAGCTTCGTTAATAGGCTTAGAGCTTGAAGATCCGAGTAAACCACTTGAAGTCATTCGTATAATTCACTCTTTTGATCCTTGTATGGCATGTGCAGTTCATGTCATGAACTACAAAGGCACAAGTTTGGGTGAGTTCCGTATTGACCCTAATGGTCTTTAATCGTTTCGCAAACCAAAGAGGAATTGATTATGACTCAGGTTGCTACCCATCATAGAGAATTAATTTTCTCACCTGCCATCCGAATATTTCATTGGATTAGGGCATTATCGATTGTAGTACTCATAGCTACTGGATTTTACATTTCTTGGCCATTTTTAGTGGCACCAGAATCATCCGATGTATTAGTGCAAGGATGGATACGTTTTGCCCATGTTATTTTTGGCTTTGCATTAACCAGCGTCACCATAGTGCGTTTTTATTTGTTTTTCTTTGGAAGGAGTTCCATTGAAAGACGTTCAGTTAAAGATGTATTAAGTATTAACAGCTGGATAACCCAAATTAAATCTTACATTTGGATGGGTCACCTTAATAAAGCTGGTGTATATGGTCCACTACAATTCGTCACTTATGTAGGTATTTCATTGGCAGCATTATTCATGTGTATAACGGGTTTAGTGCTTTACGCTAATGTGTACCATGAAGGATTCGGTGGATTTATATGGGAGATTTCAGCTTGGTTTACTGCCCTTATGGGAGGACTGGCACAAGTTAGAATTTGGCACCACATTATCACATGGGCATTTATTGTATTCATGGTTATCCATGTTTACATGGCTGTTTGGTCAGGTATTCGCTTTAAACATAACTCTGTTGACTCAATTGTCTCTGGTTATGATTACCATAAGGATCACTAAGCCTTGTCTACTACTCTACTCATCGGGATAGGAAACGTACTGTACGCTGATGAAGGTATCGGCGTACATTTCGTTAATTATATCCAAGAGAAATATCAGTTTTACCACCCAACAGACAGCATTGATTTACTCGATGGTGGCACACTCGCACAAGGGTTAATCCCTATTCTATGTCGCTACGATAACTTAATTGTTGTTGATACTGTCAACAGTCCAGGAGTTAATCCCGGTGAAGTATATTATTTTAACTTTGATCAAGCGCCACCGGAAATCGATTGGCAAGGCAGCGCTCATGAAGTTGAGATGCTGCAAACCCTTATCATGATGGAAATGGTTGGCGATAGACCTGATACCCATGTTGTGGGGGTTACACCAACAGTGATAGAACCGATGACGTTGGGGCTGACACCTTCTATCCAAGCAGCGGTCCCCACTATGGAAAAAGTATTACTTAAGCACCTTACTGAACAAGGGTTTACTTATCAGCAAAAAGCTGAAGTAGATATTAACGCACTTATTCCTGATTCATATAAACGCGGAACACTAGCATATGCCTAAAATCAGTTTTAACTTTTTTTGCCATCGCGATATTCCTTTATATGCAGATCTCTGTAATTCATACCTCGCGGATAACCGTTTTGATTTTACTGTTGGCCATAATATTAATAATGGCCAAATCGCTCAACATGCCCAATTCACACCGATACATACTTACTTTATTGAAGTAGAAGCTTCACAGTCTGAATTAGCCCAATTAGCTGATGAAATAGCGGCTAAATTTTTATATTCAATTTGGCTTAAAAGCGCCGAAGTCATTGCTATCGACGTAAGAAAAGGCACTAAAACGTGTTTACAACACCAAGCAGTCCATCAAGGTTATTGTAGTGAATGTGAGCCATTGATTTCGAACTTAGATAACAGCTTAGATAAAGACTTATATAAAGGTTTAAATAAAGAAATAGAAATAGCCGTTCCCTGCCCCCACTGTTTAGGTGAGCGCAACCTTAAACAGTATGAAATTGGTTTCAATCATCAAGATATATCAAACCTAGTCAATAGGATACTGCAAGGTGAAGAAGTTTGGATTGACCAGCAAGAAAACTCACTTAGTTTGAGTTTGAATCCCATCATTACTAATCAAACCACAGAATTACATCCTAACCTCTTAGAACTAAGTTCCTTACAGCAAGTGTTGATTACCCACCCAGCTGTTATTTCATCTTCATTTATCATTAAACAGCACCAGTCTCTTGCTTTATCTAGCTTCGAGAAACCTTTTTTAAAGCTTGCCCCTAATAAAAAATCAAACATCGATCGGACTGAACTAAATCAAGATTTAAATGAAAGCTATTACAATGTGACTTTCGCTGACAGCCGGTTACTCATTCGTGTTGCAGCACTATTAAAAAGACAAAAAATTGATTGGTTATATATCAAAAAGCCACAAAATAACCTTAGCGTGTCTTGGGTCAATAATGTGTGGGTTCAAAACCAAACGACAACTAACTTAAACTTTAAAGCCCCCATGCCAAAGCACGATGACAATCGATATCTTCAAGGCAATCTTACATATAATGTATCGTGGCAAAAAAATACGTTGAAATGTATCGTTACTGAATCAAATGAAACATTAGCTAGCAGTCTGATTCAACATAAACCATTACAAGGTATAGACGCAGCAACTTGTGCTTTACATGCTGGTTTATTAAATACGGGTTGTGTTACTAGCATTAATAGTTCATTAGAGGCTTCATCTAGTCTTAAAAAGCTCGCTTGTATTTATTTATCAAATAGTCAATCAAGCTCTGTGATTACTCAAAATCAGCAAGGCGAAATTAGTTCATTTTTACAAATGCCTACACTGCCACAAAGTGGTCAGCAATTAATTGAAGAGTTAGTCGCCTCTGATAAGAACACTATATTTAACAAATATTGTCTTGCCTACCCTGAAGTATTCAAGTTACTAGCTGATTTTACGTTAACTTCAGGGACTCAAGCAGATAGCTTACAAAGCTTTATGGCATACGCAGCGTTAATAGTATTACCTGATGAAGAAGTTAGAAAGAATGGTCCTAGTTCACCATTTTCTAACGCCCCTGTTGCTAATGCCCCTGTTTGTAATGCCCAAGAGTTAGCAGACATATTCCACGCATTGGCTCAAAGTTATCATGGAAATAATGCTCCTAGAGTCGATTTTCCGCTGTGTGCGATTAATAGTGAAGATAACAATGCCCTACATAAACGTTCTATTAATTGGCGTAAAACACTCGCAAGTTTAATGAGCTTTAAATTAGCGGGTGCCAACCCTGCAATTTTAGCCTTTGGTTTTTTTGATTCGTTAACCGACTATTTGAGCAACTGGATAGATCATTTAGAACAAGAGCAAGGCATAGATGCGGTAGTGTTAGCCGGAAACGACTTTAGTTATGAAGTCATGGCAAACAGATTGTGTATCCGACTTGGCAAAAACTATCCTTTAGTTGTGAATCGTCAACTTGATTTAGAAGGTGCCAATATTGCTGTTGGTGGTTTGTACCTTGCTAAACGACGTCGATAGGAGCCATTGATGACAATACATAGTGGTTATCGCCAACAAGTCAGGTTAAATATAAACGGCATCGTACAAGGGGTTGGGTTTAGACCTTTTGTCTACCGGCTTGCAACTCAATCTAATTTAGTGGGTTCAGTGTTAAATAACCAACAAGGTGTGTGTATTCATTTACAAGGTTTAAATACTGATATCAATAAGGTCGTACATCAATTAAAAGTCAATCCCCCACCTCTCGCACGTATCGACAAGTTGTTAATTAAAGAAGAAGCTATAGATAGCTCACTGCAACACTTTGTTATTGAAACAAGTACAAGTAGTGATGATGCTGTCGTGTCTATTTCTGCCGACAAAAGTGTTTGTGGTGACTGTTTACTGGAAATGCGCGATCCCAAAAACCGTCACTATCAATATCCATTTACCAATTGCACCAATTGCGGACCTCGTTATAGCATCATTAACAATCTGCCTTACGATCGCATCAATACATCAATGGCAAACTTCGTGATGTGTGATGAATGCGCGTATGCCTATAACGATCCTTTAAACCGACGATATCACGCCCAGCCGGTCAGTTGCCCCAAATGTGGGCCACAACTGAACTATATCGACTGTACAGCTAATTCAAACAGTTTTAGTGCTCTTACGAACCAACAAATAATCAGCAAAATTGTTAGTGAACTCAATAATGGAAAAGTTATTGCCATAAAAGGATTAGGTGGGTTTCATATCATTTGTGATGCCACTAATGATATTGCAGTAAAACGTCTACGTCAGCGCAAACATCGTAAAGCTAAACCCTTAGCGGTTATGGCAACCGATTTACCTAATGCTCGTCAAATGGTTGAAGGTACACCTAAAGAATGGCAAATCCTTAGTTCAGCAGAAAACCCTATTACACTGATGAAAAAGCGAAGTGATATGGAGATTAACCTAAGTCCTTCGCTTGCGCCTGATATTGATACTTTAGGTATATTTCTGCCATATACACCACTGCACCATCTATTAGTTGAAGCCTTTAGAAAACCGTTAGTTGCAACCAGTGCTAATATTTCTGGCTTACCTATCATTACCGATGGTAATGAAATCAAACAAAAGCTTGGCGAGGTGGTAGACGGAATTGTTGATCATAACAGGCCAATAGTTAATGCCTGCGATGACAGTGTGGTGCAAGTCATTGACGATAAGATCCAAGTCATTCGACTCGCAAGAGGTTATGCACCACTTAGCATCCCTTTAAGCAATAAATTACAGCATCACCTATTAGCTGTTGGCGCTCAACAGAAAAATACCCAGTGTTTTGCGTTTAACGAAAATGCATTTGTAAGTCCACATATTGGTGACTTACATAATCTAGAAACTAATCAATATTTCGAGCAAACAATCAATACTTTTCGCCGCCTTTATCAATTTACACCAGAACAAATCATCGCTGATAAGCACCCAGAATATACATCGTCACAATGGGCTAAGTCACAGGCCAATGAACAAAAACTCCCGCTTGCCAATGTTCAGCATCACTATGCTCACGTATTGAGTGTTCTCGCTGCCAACAATTATGATAAACAAGTCTTAGCATTTAGCTTTGATGGCACAGGGCTTGGAGATGACAACCAATTATGGGGCAGCGAATGTATGCTTGCTGATGCGCATAATTTTGAAATTAAAGCGCACTTTAGAACATTTAAACTGATAGGTGGTGAGCAAGCGATAAAGCAACCAGTACGTATTCTGTTAGCCTTGTTATTCGACACCATGTCTGTTGATGAAATCATGACATTGCCGATTAATGCCATACAGCAAATGGATAAATCAACAGTCAATAATCTTCACAACATGTGGCTTAATAACAGCGCTTGTATTGAGTGCCGCTCGGTAGGACGTATTTTCGATGCTGTTGCAGTTGCCCTGAACCTTATAATTGAAAATGATTTTGAAGCACAAGCTGGAATGCTGATAAGCACTCACGCAAATATGGCTATTGAAACAGAACAATATAATGACGCTAACAATCTAATCAGTGCCCCATCGACCTCAGGTAAGTTGTCGATAATCTCAAATGAGGATCTTATTAATGATGTAACTCCCCTCACCAAAACAAAAACAAAAACAAAAACAAAAACAAAAAGTATTCAAATTTTTGAACCTTCACAACTTATCTATCAGTTAATCACACGTTTAATAAACACAAAAAATAGCAACGACCTGCCAGACGTGACTAACCAACTGTGTTTAGAGTTTATCGAAAGTTTAAGCCAAGTTGTTTGCTACATGGCAAAGCTATACCCGAGTTATAAGCTGATTTTATGTGGCGGTGTTTTTCAAAATAAATTGTTATATGAGATGACCTTACAACATCTAAATCGTCATTTTAATTATTCACTAGATAAGGTGTTACCAAGCAAATTGGTTCCCATAAATGATGCAGGCATTTCATTAGGACAAATTTGGTATGCCTACCAACAACTGAACAAATCACAAACCCGGCATTAGAAATTAAAGAGTTTAGATTTACTGATGTTAATCAAAGTATCAAATGAATGACGAGTTAATATTGAATAAACAATAACCAGTACGACAATGGTTAATAGGGTTTTTAAAGGAGTTAAAGTATGTGCCAAGATTGCGGATGTTCATTAACGGATCACTCAAACCTTCATACGAATCCACAGCTTAATGACACCAAAACATTATCTGTTATTCATAAAATCTTAGATAAGAACGATCACGAAGCGCAACATAATCGACAGCACTTTGAAGCGAATAAAGTGACAGCTTTCAATCTCATGAGTAGTCCAGGGAGCGGTAAAACAACCCTACTTGAGCACTTACATGAATACTTACCTAAAAAATATGCGGTAATCGAAGGCGATCTTGAAACCTCAAGGGACGCTGACAGATTAATAGCTAAAGGAATTGAGGCATACCAAGTTCAAACGGGTTCGGCATGTCATTTAGACGCTTTCATGGTGCATCAAGCATTACACCATATCGATCTAAAGCCTATCGATGTTTGTTTTGTAGAAAATGTCGGTAATTTGGTTTGTCCCGCCAGTTATGATGTAGGTACCCACCACAACATCGTCTTATTATCTGTACCTGAAGGTGATGACAAAATTGAAAAATACCCCGTCATGTTCCGCCGCGCAGATCTAGTCCTGATTACTAAAATGGATTTAGCAGAACACTTTAACTTTTCCTTAGTTGAGTGTCGTAAACAACTCGAAAAATTAAACCCTAATGTCACTTTAATGCCTGTTTCAGTAAAAGATCCACAGTCGATTACGGCTGTGGCTCAGTGGATCCTTAAACATCAAGAGGAATTGTAATATGTGCTTATCTGTTCCTTCACAAGTGACTGAATTACATGATGATGCAAGCGTAACCGTTAATACATTAGGTGTTAAGCGACGTGTCAGTGCTCATTTAATGACGGAACCATTAGCAATTGGAGATTTTGTTCTTATCCATATTGGTTTCGTGATGAATAAAATTGATGAAACAGAAGCCAACTTAAGTTTAGCTCTCTATAAAGAGATAGTTGAAAAGCTAGCCCTTGAGGAGCAAGCCTAATGATACTCTCTGATTTATACCAGCAGTTCAGAAACCCTGAAACTATAAGAGCTTTGTCGCAAGCGATAAAAAAAATCGCAAGTAAAATCGAAACGGATATTAATATCATGGAAGTTTGTGGGGGGCATACTCATACGATAATGAAATATGGTTTGAACCAACTACTACCTGCAAACATCAAATTTATTCACGGCCCTGGTTGTCCTGTTTGTATTATGCCAAAAGAGCGAATAGACCACGCCGCTGCCCTTGCCCAGTTACCCAATACGATTTTACTGACATTAGGTGACATGATTAGAGTACCAGGGTCTAAGGGGAACCTGGCTAAATTTCGGGCTAAAGGCGCAGATATTAGACCGCTTTATGATCCCTTAGATGCGATCACGATAGCCAAAGAGAATCCGTATAAAAAAGTCATTTTCTTTGCTATTGGTTTTGAAACATCTACCCCTATGACTGCAGTATTAATTGATCAAGCAGAGAAACAAAACATTGAAAACCTTTTGTTTCACATCAACCATGTGCTTGTTCCACCCGCCATTGACACTGTCATGGCTGATACAGAGTGTAAGGTTAATGCTTTTATCGGACCTGCTCATGTCAGTGTCATTAGTGGCGCTAAAGTATATCGACCTGCAGTAAAGCAATATCAAACACCGCTTGTTGTATCAGGGTTTGAACCAGTTGATGTTATGGAATCAATTTTACGTATCGTTAAACAAAAACATGCCCAAATTGCTGAGCTGGATATTCAATATAGCCGAGCAGTGACTGAAGACGGCAATCTTGCAGCTCAACAGTTAATCAACAAATATTTGACCCTACGAGACAGTTTTAGGTGGCGAGGACTAGGCCCCATTCCCAATTCGGCTTTACGTCTTAAAGATGAGTTTTCCCATCGCGATGCTGAAATTATTTATTCAACAGTGCTGCCTACAGAAGAAATCAACGATCATAAAGCATGTCAATGTGGTGATATTTTACGGGGCATAGCTAACCCACCTGATTGCAAAGTATTTGGGCGTGGTTGTACTCCTGAAACTCCATTAGGTAGCTGTATGGTGAGCTCTGAAGGCGCTTGTAATGCTTATTATCGATATGCTGGGGTATCTCATGCTTAATAAAAAGTTCGAACAAATACAACTTAGTCATGGCGGGGGTGGCAAAGAAATGAATGCATTGATTAACGATATGTTCTTTACTGCGTTTGCGAATCCAATTCTAACATCTCAAGAAGACTCAGCTCAGTTACAACTATCAGGCGCAACGGCTTTTACTACTGATTCTTTTACTGTCGACCCTTTATTTTTTGCTGGTGGCAATATTGGAAAACTAGCTATAGCTGGAACAGTGAATGATCTTGCCATGATGGGCGCACTGCCAGAATATTTAAGTTGTAGTTTTATTATTGAAGAAGGTTTTGCCATAAAGGATCTGCAAACCATTGTGACCAGCATGGCTGAAGAAATGCAGCAAAGTGGGGCTCATATTGTTTGCGGTGACACCAAAGTCGTCCCTAAAGGCTGCGCCGATGGCATATTCATCAATACCTCTGGTGTCGGCAAAATTATCAAACAAGGCATATCAGTCAACAATCTTCAAAATGATGATGTGATCATTGTTTCAAGGGATATTGGACGCCACGGTGCTGCAATACTCATGGCCCGTGACAGTTTGTCTTTAGAATCAGATTTAACCAGTGATTGTGCAAGTCTGTGGCCTATTGTTGAGCAACTTATCACAGCAAATATTGACATTCATGCAATGAGAGATGCAACCCGTGGTGGCTTATCTGCAGTATTAAATGAATGGGCAATGGCATCTAATGTTGGCATTAGTGTCGATGAAAAATTGATTCCTGTTTCGACCGAAGTGCAAGGTTTATGCGAGCTATATGGTTTTGAACCCTATGATTTAGCCAATGAGGGGACGTTCATCATGGCATTGCCACGAGCCGCAGCAGATAAAGCATTAGAAGTCATGACCCAGTATTGTCATTGCGATCAGGCCAGTATTATTGGTTATGTCACAGACGCGCACAATGGCAAAGTCATTTTAAATACCCCATGGGGAAGCAGTCGATACTTAGACATTCCTCAAGGTGAATTATTGCCAAGGATTTGCTAATGCATGAATACTCCATCGTCATGTCACTAATGGAACAAATTGAGCAGTTAGCCAAAGATAACCAGGCCACCAGTATTGTGAGGGTTGATATTAAAGTGGGCGTTCTTAGTGGTGTTGAGCCAGATTTACTTCAGCGTGCATTTGATACTTTTAAACTGGAAACAATTTGTAAGTCTGCATTGCTTAACATCAAGCTACAGCCCTTAATAATTAAATGTAGGCAATGTGATAAAGAAACAACGCTTGAACAACGAAATGTTATCTGCCCTTTATGTATGAGTCATAACACTCAAGTTGTTGAAGGTGAAGAAATGATGTTGATGCAATTAGAGATGAATACGTAATAAAACAAAATAGGTACTTAGAATCAATTCTTACAAAAGGAAATTAATAATGAACACTAAATTAATTGCTCTATTATTCGCGACTGCACCGACGGCTGTTTTTGCCCATGAAGGTCATGGTGGTATGGGCTTATTTCATCATTTATATGAACTAGCACCAGCAATTACACTGGTTGCAATCGTCGCATTTGTTATTTATCAAAAAACTAAATAAATAACGATAGATATCTCTCGAAGAGCTCTAGATACAGGGCTCTCTCGTTTTAAAGTAGGTTATTTTTTTGCCCCATCTTTGAAGCAAACTTGTGTTTATTACATTGTAAAATTGAGATACACACAAACTGCAAACGCTTATGTCGAATCGTATTAATCTCCTATCGCTGTTTTTATTCCAACTTTGAACATAAAACAATCAGAGTCATGTCCATTTATGCAAAGCAATGTAAAGCTATGTCACTTTTTACTAATTAATAAAATAATGGGTTATGTTTAATCATGAAGTTCATACAGTTTAATCGAAGCTAATTAAGACATATTCA
Source organism: Shewanella sp. 10N.286.51.B7 (assembly GCF_002873615.1). Taxonomy (NCBI): domain Bacteria; kingdom Pseudomonadati; phylum Pseudomonadota; class Gammaproteobacteria; order Alteromonadales; family Shewanellaceae; genus Shewanella; species Shewanella sp. 10N.286.51.B7. The sequence goes on along the minus strand of NZ_MCUF01000024.1, from coordinate 103,655 downwards.
AGGAAGCGTGATGCCAGAAGAATTGCTAGATGATCCATTTACTGTAAGTGAAGCTGCAGACTTCATTTCAACTAAAAATGCCATTTCAAAAAATAATGCCGTGATTGCAGTAAATCGTTTTGGTCTCGGCGCAAAACCTAACGAATTAACCCATGCGGAAAAAGATCCGCAAGCCTTTTTGATTAATCAATTAGTCATACCTAAGTTTTTACCCACTCAATATAGTTCTGATTCAATAATGCAGCTTTTAGCAGACTATCAAAAACAGAAACAACGAGATAGAAAAGCGGTTGAAACGAGCACTGTAGGTATAAATATACCCACAGAAACTGCTAACAGTATGTCTATTGATACAAGTATGGCTAACTCAGATGCGACAGACAATGTCAAGGCTGCTCCTCTAAAGCCGAAAAACAAACCGCCATTTAGAAAAGCTTTTATTGAATTAACCACCAGTAGTTTACAGAGCGCAATTGACTCACCGAACTCCCTGAGTTGGCGGCTATTACAATTCTTTTCTAATCACTTCAGCGTTACAGCTCAAGGGCCTTTCATGACAGGACTAGCACCGACGCTAGAACGTGAGGCTATCGCGCCTAATCTATTAGGCTCGTTTGAAGATATGTTGCTTGCTGTTACAGCCCATCCTGCAATGATTAAATATTTAAACAATGAAAAGTCTTTTGGCGCTAATTCAAAATTAGGTAGAAGAGGCAAAGGTTTAAATGAAAATCTCGCCCGTGAAATCCTTGAATTACATTCCTTAGGGGTAAATAGCGGCTATTCACAAACTGATGTGATTGAACTAGCAAAAGGCATTAGTGGTTGGAGTATTGCTAACCCAAAACGAGACAAACAAACCGGTTTTTTGTTTCGCTCAAATGGCCATGAATCAGGAACAAGAAAGTTACTTGGCAAACAGTACCCTCAATCCGGTATTGAACAAGGGCAAACCATGCTGGTAGATATAGCAAGGCATCCTCAAACTGCAAAACATCTTTGTTATAAGTTAGCCAAACACTTTATTGCAGATAAACCTTCCGCGTCATTACAAAATCAATTAGTGAAAACCTGGATTCGCACTAACGGGAATATCAAGCAAGTGATGATCACCATGATTAGCTCAACAGAGGCATGGCAACCTATACGGCAGAAGTTTAAAACACCCACAGAGTTTGTTATCTCAGCTTATCGAGCATTTGATATTTCTGTGCCTAAAGGTCGAAAAATGATTCAGTTACTCACGGAGTTAGGTCAGCAGCCTTTTAAAGCTAATTCTCCAGCAGGCTTTAGTGACGATGAGAAAGATTGGAATGGAGCCAATGCGCTGATGACCAAAATTAACTGGTCGGTGAGATTAGCGGAGAGACAACGTAAACAAATGGCAGCAGATTTGATTGTAAATACTTTTGGTCAAACCATGACAGAGTCATCTTATAAGACCATTACCCGAGCTGAAAGTCGCGATCAAGCACTTGCATTACTGCTATTGAGTCCTGAATTTTTAAGGAGATAACATGGAACGTCGCGAATTTATCAAAGGACTCGGTGCCAGTTTAGTGATGTTAAGTAGTGGAGTATCGACATCAGCACTAGCAACCGATATCAAAACCAATAAAAAGAATCTAGTTTGGGTCATGCTTAGAGGCGCTTTAGACCCATTGCACACTGTAGTTCCGATAAAAGACGACAACTTACTCACGTTACGGCCTACTCTAGCTAAGAGCGTGATGAAAAGTGCCTTAGCATTAGATAACCAGTTTGGGCTTAATCCCGCTTTAACTCATTTACATAAATGGTACTTAGACAAGCAATTACTGCCTATTGTCGCTGTATCATCAGGTTATGAAAGTCGCTCACATTTTGATGGTCAAGATTACCTCGAAAGCGGCGGTAATTTAAATAACTTAGATTCTGGATGGTTAGCGAGATCTTTAAGTGGTCTTTCTAATTCTGCTATAAGTACGAGTAAATATAGTAAACAAACTTCATCAGCGATTGCGATTGCCAATAGTACGCCAATTAGCTTACGTGGAAGCAACGCTGTTAACACCTGGTACCCAGCAAATATCAAAGCTGCAGATGACGATATTTATCGTCAATTAAATAACTTATATCAAGATGATAAAAGTTTACTGCAGAATTTAACCGATGGGTTAGCACTTCAAGACACTGCCATGATTGATGATAGTAAAAAAACCAGTCGCAAATTTATCGAGTTAGCAAAAGCATGTGGTAATTTCTTAGTAAAGAGTGATGACATTGATTGTGCCATGTTGGAAATGGGTGGCTTTGATACTCACAACAATCAGCATAAGCGTTTATTGAAACAGTTAACTGAATTAGACAGTGGCTTAGCAGCCTTAAAGTCCTCTTTGGGTTCTCAATGGGATGACACTGTTGTGATTGTAGCGACAGAGTTCGGTCGCACCGTAAAAGAAAATGGCACTCAAGGAACCGATCACGGTACAGGCAGTGCAATGTTCATTGCTGGTGGCCAGGTAAAAGGCGGTAAAGTATTAGGTGATTGGCCGGGTCTTCAAACTGAGCAACTATTTAAACAACGTGATTTACAGCCAACAACTAATAGTTTTAGTTGGATAGCCAGTATATTGAAGCAACATTGGCAGTTAAGCGATGACGCCATCGCAAAAGTCCTTCCCTTACATAAGCCATATAGTAATCAAATAATGATGTAAAAATATGCGATAAGTTTTCAATCCCTACTTACATACCAAGAGCAAAATACTAAAAAGCCTGACTATCATATTAAATAGTCAGGCATTTTTACCATTCACTTCAAAGCCAAATCTTTATGAAGTGGCTTTAATGATGTTAACTCTAAGCTTTAAGCGCTGCATCAATCATAACTTGTGCTTGACTGATTATTTCAGCAAGGTGATCTTCACTTATGAAGCTCTCTGCATATATTTTAAATAGCGCTTCGGTGCCAGATGGACGCGCTGCAAACCAACCATTTTCAGTCGTCACTTTAATACCGCCAATTGCCGCGTTGTTACCTGGCGCATGTGACAAAATAGCAGTAATAGTTTCACCTGCAAGCTCTTTGTCAGTAAAACTGTCGGAAGATAGCTTTTCAAACTTGGCTTTTTTCTTCAAGCTGATCGGGCTATCGATGCGAGTGTAAAAGCTTTCACCAAACTGTTCAGTAAGTTCAACATAACGCTGCGCGGGTGTTTTACCGGTTACGGCCAAAATTTCAGCGGCAAGTAAGGCTAAAATAAAGCCATCTTTATCGGTACACCAAGTGCTACCGTCTTTATTTAAAAATGCAGCGCCTGCACTTTCTTCACCACCAAATGCAATTGTGCTATTTGCCAAGCCGTCCACAAACCATTTAAAACCAACTGGCACTTCTAAACATTGACGATTATGAGACTGACAAATTCTGTCAATAATCGCACTTGATACTAATGTTTTACCAATGGCTAAATCTGCAGACCAACCTTGGCGATATGTCAGCAAATAATCAATTGCTACAGCTAAGTAATGATTAGGGTTCATTAATCCAAAACCAGGACACACGATTCCGTGACGGTCGTAATCTGGATCGTTACCCACACAAACATCATAACTTTCACTATGAGCTAACAAACCCGCCATCGCATAAGGGGATGAACAATCCATGCGGATTTTGCCATCTTTATCCAATGTCATGAAACCAAATGACGGATCAACTTTTTCATTAACTAAGGTAATATCTAAACCATGTTGCTTAGCAACATGTTCCCAGTAATAAATACCTGAACCACCTAATGGGTCAACACCAATACGTATTTTAGCTTTAGCAATGGCTTCTAAATCAATCACACTAGATAACGCATTGACGTAAGGCGCGATGAAATCAACCTCATCAATCCAACCTGAATCGAGCGCAACGCCATAATTAACTTTCTGCACACCAGATAGCTGTTTAGCTAAATATTGATTCGCTTTTGCTTCAATTTGTTTGGTGATATCAGCTTCCGCTGGACCGCCATGGGGAGGATTGTATTTAATACCGCCATCTTGTGGCGGATTATGTGAAGGGGTAATAATTAACCCATCAGTTAATTCCCCACCATTTGCATTAGCTGCAATAATGGCTTGAGATACAACGGGTGTAGGGGTGAATCCATCGTCTTTTTGAACTTTCACAGCGACTTGATTAGCTGTCAATACTTCAAGTACTGACATATAAGCTGCGTAAGACAATGCATGAGTATCAAAACCAACAACCATAGGCCCTTTTATGCCAGCTTGTTGACGGTAATCAACTACGGCTTGAGTGATTGCCCAAATGTGGTTTTGGTTAAAACTCGACTTTAATGCACTGCCGCGATGTCCAGATGTACCGAAAGTGACTTTCTGTTGCACATCTTCAACGTTGGGGGTGATACGATAATAATAACTCATCAATTTGGGTAAATTGATCAAATCCGTTTGTAACGCCACCTTTCCTGCTCTATTGTGAATCGCCACCCATGTTCTCCCTATTTAGATTTTAAATTCTTTCTGAAATCGATTGTGCCAGTTCTTCATTACAACCTAATTGCAATAACACTTCTGATAAAATAGTGCGCTTTTTAGCGGTGTTATTATTGGTTGTCACCCAGTAACCGCTCTCGCCAATTTCTTTTGGATTAGCTGATTGGCTTGCTGATAATAACTCAGCCTTAGAACGGGCAAAATAAAGACGCCCGCGTCCTTGGATTTTTAAGATTTGTTCAAATGTCTTAGGTGTTAATGCAGACAATGATTCCAACAAGAACATAAATCGCCCTACTGCACCTTTTTGTTGAGCAAGCATATGTTCATGCACAACATCTTTAAAATCGACATCAACATTTTCACTAGTGTCTATGAGATTTTCAGCTTCAGCAACTGGAACTTTTTCTTCTTTAACTTGAACGTTAGCAACTTGATTGTTTGTAACCGGCTTTATTTCAATGGCGTCATTGGTAGATTCTAAACTAGGGTGACTAATAGCAAGAGGCTCTGCAGGTTCTGATGTTTCAACAGAAAGGTCTAACAATCGGCGTAATATATCTGATGCGCTTTCACCGATACGTTCCGTTTTGCTTGCAATATAACGATAGAGTTCTTCGTCTATCTCAATATATTTCATATTAGTCTGCTTCCTTTGGTCTTAAAAAACGAATGCCGCCTAATGCTGTTAATCTTTTTTGTGCACTTCTTTTAATAAGATGCTGAATAATGGCGGCTAAAGGATCGATTTTGATCGATCAAATTAATTATTACAGTCTACCCATCTGTCGCTGTAGGTTAAAGAGCTAAAGTCACTAAATCGTTCATAATTAGTCAATTTCATTAAATCAATTTGCTGGTGGATTGTTTAATGAACATTTGTTTCAAGAAAAAATCACATCAAGTGTTGAAATTTAAGTTAATTTACAGGCAAAATCACCGCCTAAATGATAGTGACAACGGATAAATATTCAATGCATTTTGTTTCATCAGGCGAAGGCCAAGCAGTAATTTTAATTCATGGCTTATTTGGTAATTCAGACAATCTCAAAAACCTAGCCAGTGCATTAGAACAAAACTACCAAGTCATTCGTGTTGATTTGCCCAATCATGGCAATAGTAAGCATTGGCATTCTATGGATTATCCAAGCCTAGCTCAGGAATGTGTTGAGCTTTTACAGCAATTAAAATTATCTGAGGCGCATTTTGTCGGTCATTCCATGGGGGGTAAAGTGGCCATGGCGTTAGCTTTATTGCACCCTGAAATGGTCACGAGTTTGGTCGTTGCTGATATTGCCCCTGTCGCATACAGCCCACGCCATCAAAAAGTATTTGCCGGATTAACAAGTTTACCGTTAGCAAATGTTACTTCACGAAAATTTGCTTTAGATCACCTCACTCACGCAGACATTGATCTTGGTACGGCACAATTTTTACTTAAAAATTTACAGAAAACCGATAATGGTTTTGAATGGAAAATGAACTTAGAAGGTTTAATCGAAAATTACCCACATATTATTGGTTGGGACATGCCTGATGCTGTATATCCAAAACCATGTTTTTTCATTCGGGGTGGTGACTCTGAATATGTATTGGCGGAACATACAAGCGCCATTATGAAACAGTTTCCACAAGTAAGCGCAAAAACAATCAATGGCACAGGCCATTGGTTACATGCACAAAAACCTCAAATATTTAATCGTTTAGTGGTTGAATTTATTGATAAGCACCAAAGTTAACTAGCATAAGGCTCAGTTAGGTCGGCATCTGTGTAAATTTAAAAAAATGAACTCTGCAGATATAGCCCACGTATCATCATTGTGGTATATTCCCGCCCTCTTTTAGCCTTAAAGTAAAACTGAAGGTAAAAACATGTTGAATCAATACATGGATCAAATTGAGACTCTCGGTCTAAACTTGTTTTTTGCTTTAATTTTTTTCTTTATCGGCATGGCGATTCACGATGTACTCAAACAAGGCAAAGTGCCTAAGTTTGGTCGATATATCGTTTGGTTAGTATTATTCCTTGGCTGTGCCGGGTTTGTAGCAAAAGGTATTATTCAGATGACCTGGGAAGGCTCAGGCATCGGTTAAACAAAACGATGGCAAAAGAATCAACAGACAGAACAACGATTGACTTGTTTGCTTCTGAAAAACGTCGTGGACGTCCAAGAAGCAATCCCTTAAGTCGGGAACAACAGTTAAAAATCAATAAGCGTAATCAGATCCAACGGGATCGCGCTAATGGATTAAAACGAATAGAGTTAAAGGTGTCACAAGTTTTGTATGACGCCTTGAACGAACAAGCATTGGCCAGTAACATCAGCCGTAGCCAGTTAATCGAATTAATCCTGCAACAACAAATCGACAACTGAACCATATTTTATAATTCGCAAAGCGAAATAGATATTTAAAGGATAGCAAATGGCAACTGTAGGTCTTTTTTTCGGTAGTGACACTGGTAATACCGAGGCTGTAGCCAAAATGATCCAGAAGAAACTGGGTAAGCAAATGGTTGATGTGAAAGACATCGCCAAGAGCACTAAAGAACAAATCGCTGAATTCGATTTAATTTTATTCGGTATCCCAACTTGGTATTACGGTGAAGCACAATGTGATTGGGATGACTTTTTCCCAGAACTTGAGCAAGTAGACTTTACTGACAAGTTAGTCGCAATCTTCGGTTGTGGTGACCAAGAAGATTATGCTGAATACTTCCTTGATGCTATGGGCATGGTTGGTGACATCGTTTCTGCACGTGGTGGCATTATCATTGGTAACTGGCCAACTGAAGGTTATGATTTTGAAGCTTCTAAAGGCTTAGTCGATGATAAGCATTTTATTGGTTTAGGTATCGATGAAGATCGTCAACCTGAATTAACAGAAGAGCGTGTAGACGCTTGGGTTAAACAAATTTACGAAGAAATGTGCTTAGCAGAGTTAGAAGACTAACCACATATCTCATCAGTTATCGGATATCAGTTCGATAGCTTGAATAAAAAAAGCGGCATTAGCCGCTTTTTTTGAATCTAGTTTTTAAATTTAATTGTAGAAGCCGGTTATTCTAATTGCTTATTTAAGTTGCTTATTTAAGTTGCTTATTTAAGTCAATTTTTAAATTCGATATTAGAATTAATTTTTACAATCCATAACACCTAATTGCTAGAAAGAGCCAATGGCAGCAAGTTTACAAACTACAACTTCAGTACAAAGGAAACGCTATATGACAAGCTTGAGTGATTCATTTACTCAAAACCAAGCAACACACTGGGATATCTTTTGTGCTGTGGTTGATAACTATGGTGATATTGGTGTTACTTGGCGTCTAGCAAAACAGTTAGCAGCTGAATATCAAATTGACATTAACTTGTGGGTCGATGACTTACAAAGCTTCTCACATATTTTACCAGAGCTAGATTGTAAACTCTCAAAGCAGCGCTTTTTTGGTGTGAATATTTTACAATGGAACACCCCTCTGGATATACCTTACATTCCTGGTTCACTATTAATAGAAGCTTTCGCCTGTGAATTGCCCTCATCAGTAATCGACATAATTGAATCGCAACATAAAGCGCATCAGACAATTGAGCCAAATAGCAGTTTAGCAAATAATGTCAGTGAACCACCTGTATGGATAAACCTTGAATACCTTTCGGCTGAAGATTGGGTTGATGGATGCCATGGTCTGCCCTCAATGCAAGCAAGCGGCATTAAAAAATATTTCTACTTCCCAGGATTTAGTCATCACAGTGGTGGATTAATCTGTGAAGAAAATTTATTTAACCAACGTGATAGCTGGCAATCGGATGATAAAAATAAACTAGCCCTGTTTAAGCGGCTTGGTTTAACCGGTATTAATGTAAATGATTACGTTATTAGCGTTTTTAGTTATGAAACTGACGCGCTAACCGCTTTATGCCAGTATTGGATTAATGCAGCTAAGTCTGAAGTTAACACCCAAAAGATACATGCCTTAATTCCCATGGGTAAGAGTCTGCATAGTATTATCAGTTTATTAGGTGTGTCGTTCGACACTATAAAAGCAACCCAGCGATTCTCTATGGGTAATTTGACCATACATATATTGCCCATGACTGATCAGACTGAGTTTGATCGTCTTTTATGGAGCTGCGATTTTAATATCGTTCGCGGTGAAGACTCATTTTTAAGGGCGCAATGGGCAGCAAAACCATTTATTTGGCACATATACCCACAAGAAGATGATTATCATCTAGTAAAATTACAGGCTTTTGTTAATATCTACAGCCTGAAACTTGAAAATGATATCGCAAATACTTGGTCTAAAACCAATTTTGCTTTTAATCAGCAAGATACCAATGTCGTTGAACATTGGCAGCAACTCATTTCAGCACAATTGCCACTGCAGCAGCATGCTAAAGATTGGCCGGTTGATGCTAAAAAGGATGCAGATCTCGCTTCACGACTGGTTGAATTTGTGAAAACCAGCTAAGATACTGCGCAATTAAAAATTAATACCTAAAAATAGGAATAAAGTAATGAAAACTGCTCATGAACTCCGTCCTGGTAACGTGATCATGTTAGATGGCAGCCCATGGGTTGTTCAGAAAACTGAAACAACTCGCTCTGGCCGTAACGCTGCAATCGTTAAAATGAAGCTTAAGCATGTTCTACAAGATTCAACCACTGAAACCACCTTCAAAGGTGATGACAAGATGGAAGATATCATCCTAGAACGTTTAGCATGTACTTATTCTTACTACGCTGATCCAATGTACGTATTCATGGATGCTGAGTACAATCAATATGATGTTGAAGCTGATAACTTAGGTGATGCAGCTGCTTATATCGTTGACGGTATGGAAGAAGAGTGTTCAGTAACTTTCTACGAAGGTAAAGCTATCTCTGTTGAGTTACCAGTTACAATCGTACGTGAAGTGACTTACACAGAACCAGCTGCTCGTGGTGATACTTCAGGTAAAGTAATGAAGCCTGCGACTATTACTGGTGGCGGTACTGTGACTGTTGCTGAATTCGTAAAAATTGGCGACATGATTGAAATTGATACTCGTACAAACGAATTCAAAAAGCGCGTTTAATCCACGCTTTTTAGATCTAGATTACGATATGTATAAAAAGCCAGCTCATGCTGGCTTTTTTTATTGTTTTTAATTGGTTAAAGCCAATTTGAGTTCATAAGAGACAACATCTACCCAACAGCCCTTTCGAAGATTAATAAACTACCCAGTTGCGAACGTACAGAATTAAACTTCACCGCAAGTGTTAATAAAACATCGCCACAGTATAAAACGCTGATTATTGCAAAAAACCTTATAAAAAAACCTTTAAACTAAAGGTTAAATTCGTTATTGTTCGCAGACTTAAGTCGTAATTAGTAATGTTGAGGCAAGTATGCGCCCTATAATCAAATCCAATAAACTCGATAGCGTATGCTATGACATCCGTGGCCCTGTACATAAAGAAGCTCGTCGTCTTGAAGATGAAGGACATCGAATCTTAAAGCTTAACATTGGTAATCCGGCCCCATTTGGATTTGAGGCCCCTGAAGAAATCGTTCGCGATGTGATTTTAAACTTGCCGAGCGCGCAAGGATATTGTGAATCTAAAGGCTTGTTCTCAGCCCGTAAAGCGATTGTGCAGCATTATCAGGCTCAGGGCATCCACGGTATTGATATAGAGGATGTCTATATTGGTAACGGCGCATCAGAGCTTATCTGTATGGCACTGCAGGGCTTACTAAACACTGATGATGAAGTATTAATACCATCACCTGATTATCCTTTGTGGACTGCTGCTGCAAACCTTGCAGGTGGTAAAGCGGTTCATTATCGCTGTGACGAAGAGTCAGATTGGTTCCCAGACTTAGAAGACATCAAAAGTAAAATCACCTCCCGTACTCGCGGTATTGTGATCATTAATCCAAATAACCCCACTGGTGCGGTATACAGTAAAGAGTTGTTATTAGATGTGATCGAACTTTGTCGCCAACATGACATCATTTTATTTGCCGATGAAATTTACGACAAAATTTTATACGATGACGCAGTACACACCCATGCGGCGTCGCTTTCAGACGATATTTTGACGGTTACTTTTAACGGCCTTTCAAAAGCATATCGCGCCGCAGGTTTCCGAGTTGGCTGGATGGTACTAAGCGGAAATTTAAAGTCTGCTGCTAATTACATTGAAGGGTTAGATATGTTGGCCTCAATGCGTTTATGCTCGAATGTGCCCAATCAACATGCCATTCAAACTGCATTAGGCGGTTATCAGAGTATTAATGAGTTAATACTGCCAAATGGGCGCTTAACAGCCCAACGAGATGTATGTTTTGATGCACTTAATAGTATTCCTGGAATCAGTGTTAAAAAACCAAAAGGCGCCTTGTACGCATTCCCTAAGTTAGACATGAAAAAATTTAACTTGCGCGATGATGAACGATTAGTGCTCGACCTATTGAAATCACAAAAGATTTTATTAGTACAAGGAACGGCTTTTAACTGGCCAGAACCAGATCATGTTCGAGTGGTGTTCTTACCACATAAAGAAGACTTATCTAAAGCGCTCACCGACTTTGGTAACTTTTTAGCAGATTATTCCCAATAAACCACAGAGATTAAGTTGGTAGTACAACCCATTAAACCAAAAGCCACTCAGTTCTCTAAGTGGCTTTTTGTTGTCATATGCGCTTAATTTTATTCTTGAGGCGTTATAAACTGCAATCGTTAATCATTACAATGCTTAATCATTACAAAAGCGGACTAAATAGATAAAAGACTTGCTCAATAAAACGTTTATACATAGGACGTTGCTGCCACTCTTCATCGGTTAAAATATCTGAGTCATCCATATAGGCTTGTACAAGTTGCCCTAACCTTGCGGCGAATTTGACATCATCCACAGCTAAGGTTAATTCAAAGTTTAACCATAAGCTGCGCATGTCCATATTCACAGTACCAATTAAGCAGTGCTCCTCATCTATCAGCACTGACTTGGTATGTAATAAACCACCATTAAATTGGTGAATCGTCACTCCTGCTGCTAATAACTCTGTAAAAAAGGAGCTGCTAGCCCATTTCACCATAGTAGAATCATTTTTACGTGGAATGATGATGTTAACATCCACTCCTCGTAATGAAGCTGTCACTAGCGCATCTAGCAATTGCTCGCTGGGAACAAAGTAAGGAGTCGTAATAATAATTTTATGTTCAGCTTGATACAGACTTTGCAATAATACTTGATGAATAACTTCTTCCGGCATACCAGGTCCTGACGGGATAGCCTGAACTAAAGAGGATGTATCAGTACAATGCGCCTCTGGCGGCATTTCCGGTAAAATTCGCTCATTAGTTTCAACTTCCCAGTCCCAAGCACTTACAGTATTCATAACCGGCACAACTGGGCCAGTAATTCTAACCATAATGTCAATCCACTCACCTACACCATCAGATTGTTTAAAGCATTTGGGATCAACTAAATTCATAGAGCCGGTATAACCAACCGTGTTATCTATAACCACTATTTTACGGTGCAAGCGTAAATCCATTCTTCTAAAAAACATTCTTAGTGGGCTAACTTTCAATGCAGCAACAACATTAATCCCAGCATTTCTCATTTTTGAAGGCCAAGATGATTTGAAAAACAAACGACTACCCGCAGCATCTAGTAGTAGCTTAACTGAAACACCTCTGTTTGATGCATTGATGAGTGCTATAGCAACCTCATCTGCTAGTCCTCCAGGATGCCAAATATAAAACTCCATATCGATGAGCGATTCGGCATGATTAATATCACTAATAATCGAGTTCAGTATTTGTTCAGGTGTTTGTTGCAGCGCTATTTCGTTTGCTGTTAACGAAGGAATATTTAATTGCACATCACATAATTTACTTATCGAACTCGCATAATCACTTTGACGCTCAGGTTGATGTGCGTTGTGCTGATATAAAGCTGAAAACCAATCAGCATAAGGTTTATACATGGCTTTAGAACGGCTAGAACGCGCTCTACCAAGGTGTAATTCACCAAATAATAAGTAAGCAATAACCCCCACAAAAGGCAGGAAGTAAATAATCAATAACCACGAAAAAGACACCCCAACACTTCTGCGTTTAATCACAATGCGCGTTGCAACGCCGCCCAGAATTAACCAATAAAGGAAAACACCGAGCACTGCAATTATTTGGGTTATTTGATCCATAGGTATTTGATTCGCCCTAAGCTTTATAGTGAATTTGTTATAAATTAATAGTAGAGTTTGATTGTACTGAATATTCGATCAAACGTCATAATTTGCGTAGCTTTATAGGTGCTATTCTATTTAAAGTGCTAATAAACATCACAATAATAAGGTCTTTATTATTAAACGTGTCATATATCCTTTATTGTTCATCATCATAATCGGCACCTTGTTGTCTTATATGTATGTAATTTCGACGTTTAATGGCCAACCGGAGATAATGATGAGTGAACAGCCGCCTTTTTTTGTATCTCAGTGCTCTAGTCAGTCTTCTGAATCTGCCCCGATTGATAGACAAGGTAAACTAAACGTTGCTGTTTGGAATATTTATAAACAGCAGAAAATTGATTGGCAGCCTGTACTAACAGAATTAACCCAACAAAACGACTTAGTATTACTTCAAGAAGCAAAGCTTAACAGTACCTTTGTTCAATATCTTGATGACCATCAGTTTCATGTATTGATGGCTAAAGGCTTCAAGTTAATGAATGTGCCAATGGGGGTCATGAATCTATCGACACAACCGGCTAATGAAGCCTGCGCCTATCAAACAACCGAGCCACTCATTCGTTTTGCTAAATCAACCTTAGTCAGCCGTTACCCGCTCTCATCAGGTGAACAGCTATTAGTCATTAATTTACATGGTGTGAATTTTGATGTGCGATTAAGTAGTTTTGAAGCCCAGTTCAAACAAATTCTGCATAAGGTCACAATGCATCGAGGGCCGGTGATTTTAGCTGGGGATTTCAATACATGGCGTGAAGGTCGGATGAATATTGTCACACAGTTAGCGCAAGGTTTACGACTAGAAGAAGCCCATTACAAAGTCGACTTTAGAAAACGCGTATTCGGGCTACCTTTAGATCACTTATATTATCGTGGTTTGCATCTAACGGGTGCTAATTCAGATAAAACCACAGCATCTGATCATAATCCGATACAAACTCAGTTCGAATTACGTTAAGTCTCTACTCGCAACTTAAAATACTTTAAAGCAAATCAGCCGCGACTCATCACAGGTAAAACGATAAAAATCCTGTTCACGGTCTTGCTTGCCAGCAAACACCATCATGGCTTTCTTATCTGTACCTTTCACTAACTCTCTTATTTGAGTTAGCCTTTGTGTAAAATTATTAAGGACTGTTTTACTCCATTCTGTAGTATTGATTTCGACAAAATAGGGGCGTAAATTCTTTTTCTTACCGTCACTTTCTTGCCACCAACCAGCTGACAGTTTCACAATAATCTGATCATCAATAATTTCTGGTTTCTCCCAGGACAAGCTACTAAAAAAGACCTTTGTCTCCGGTTTCTCAGATTGAAAACGAAATTTTTGTTTACCTATCGGGTTTTGTATTTTCTGAAAAACCTGCTGATATTGATGACCACTAATCCCAACAAACGTTAGCTCACGATCGCGATCGAAGGGAAAATTAAAATATTGGTCCACTAAGGTTTGAAAAGAACTGGTCACATAGTTTTGCTTGCTGTTAGCTCGATTGGCATTATCAAATTGTTTTTTAATCACGCCATGCTGTGCTTGTATATCACTAGCTGAACTTTTCTCTGTTTTAACTGATTTAGCAGCCGTTAAATTGAAACGATTGGGATAGGCTAATGGAAAGCCTTCATCAGTTGAAATCCTAGCCGTTTTAGCTTGTTCGCGTATTTTAGAGGTTGCTTTAGCATAACAACCAACAAGGTGTTCGCTGTTTTTACCTGTTTTAAAGTAGGGTTTACGCAGATTAACTGCTTTTTTGTATGAACATGGTATTAAACTAACCCCGCACTCGTCACATACAAACTGATAAGATTTAACGTCGTCGATTAAATACAAATCTTCATTTGTGACAGTCTTTTGTAATTCAACACAACGGGCATCATCCATCTTAGTACTCTATATTTATTCCAATAACTAAGAGTAAAGCTATGCAGATATGAGATCAAATTATAGTGTTAATTTATTGAATAAAAACAAATTGATTATCTGGCAGTTCGACTGCAACTACAGTAATGTTATAACTATAAGAGGATTACCATCTTCCGTATTCAGCGAGTCACACTCTCTAGGGGACGCATATGAAATCAAGTACTTTTATGGCATGGATCACCCGTATGCCTTTACTCGAACGCTGGGCTTTAATGCACTGCTTCCAAAAAGAAAACGTGTCAGAGCATTGCCATCAAGTCGCAGTCATCGCACATTTATTGGTTGTCATCAAAAACAAACGGTTTAATGGTAATTTGAACCCGGAAACAGCCGCCACTATTGCCCTTTATCATGAAGTCTCAGAAACCAAGCTCCAAGATATCAATTCAAATACCAAGTATCACAGCCCTGAATTTACTAAAGCCTTTAAAAAGTTAGAAGATTTAGCAGAGAAAGAATGTTTAGCCTCGCTGCCTGAAGATTTAAGAGAAGAGATGGAACCTTTACTGGTCCAGTCTGAAGTTGATCCTGAATACAAAGCCATCGTAAAAGCAGCAGATATATTGCAGGCATACGTTAAAACCATGAATGAGCTTAGGTTTAACAATGACGAATTTCATCATGTCAAAGACAACTTAGATAAAAAACTTAACGAAATACAGCAGCAGCTACCCGAAGTAAAATGCTTTATCGATATCTTTTTAGACAGTTGCACATCAACCTTAGATAAACTAACTGAAAATGATCCACATATTTAAAACCTTGTTACTTTAGCGATAACCCTTCTAACGTAATGAGCTGATGTATTAATTCACTTGATAACAGGAATGACAATGCCAGATACGATTTCATATAAACAACCTGATACCAATGAACCCCATAATCCTTGGCATGATAGACGCTTGGGTGAAGATAAGTTAAGACGCAACGATCATCGCAGCCCTTTTCAACGTGACCGAGCACGAATTTTACATTCAGCTGCATTTAGAAGATTACAAGCAAAAACCCAAGTTCACGGCATCGGCATGAACGACTTTTTCCGAACAAGATTGACTCATTCACTTGAAGTATCGCAAATAGGAACAGGGATCGCTGCGCAACTAAAACGAAAACACCCCCATGTTAACGATTTACTCGATTCAATGAGTTTGATTGAATCCTTGTGTTTAGCCCATGATATTGGCCACCCACCTTTTGGCCACGGTGGAGAAGTCGCGCTCAACTACATGATGCGAAACCATGGAGGCTTTGAAGGAAACGGGCAAACCTTTCGTATCTTGGCAAGGCTTGAGCCCTACACCCAATATTGGGGAATGAACCTATCAAGACGTACGCTGTTAGGGATCCTTAAATACCCTGCTCTATACAGTCAATTACATATAGATCTAGGTACTGAAGAAATTAAAAGCCATCGTCAGCTTAAACCGTCACAATGGCCACCGGTTAAAAGTTTATTCGATGATGATAAAGACATTTATGATTGGGTGTTGGCAGGTTTATCTGTTAAAGACAGAAACCGTTTTGTGAGTTCAAAACCCAGTAAAACCGACACTTACCCGCATAATAGAACTCAATATAAATCATTTGATTGTTCCATCATGGAATTAGCTGATGATATCGCTTACGCAGTACACGATCTAGAAGACGCTATCGTCATGGGAATTGTCTCCCCAGCGCAGTGGCAACAAGACGTCGCAAGTCACTTATCTCAAAGTGAAGATGAATGGCTTAGCAACGAATTTAAAACGATAGCAGACAAGCTATTTTCACCGCATCATCACTTAAGAAAAGATGCCATTGGTACGTTAGTGAATGGTTTTGTAACTGATATCATTGTTGTCGAAGATACTCAATTTGAAGAACCTTTATTGAGATACAATGCCAAACTTCAGCCAGCATTCGCAGATGCATTAAATACATTAAAACAGTTCGTGTTTAAGTATGTTATCCGTAAACCAGAAATACAAATGCTAGAGTACAAAGGCCAACAAATTGTCATGGAGCTGTTTGAAGCATTTGAATCAGATCCTTTAAGGTTATTGCCACTTAATACCCAGGAGCGTTGGCAACATGCTAAAGATAATAATTTAAATGAAATGCGCGTTATCGCTGATTATATATCCGGTATGACCGATGAATTTGCAGGACGATTACATCAACAACTTTTCGGCCCTAAATCAGCAGGAATTTTTGAAATTAGCCTAGAACGTTGATATTTTTCTGAATACACAACTAAACAGCAAAGATAAAAAAATTAATTTCACTTTTATGATTAGCCTATTCAACCAAGTTAGAAGTTGAATGGGCAGGTCGGACTCTATCCGTGCACACTATCTCTTTCACGCTATTTCTTTCACACGACCTTTTGCACACTTCCTCTTGCTCAATATCTTCTACTCACTATGCCAAACTTTCATTCTTAATGTTTGAGCCTTATTTATAAAGAAACTTATACTTATACTGAAGCTTAAACAAACAATTTGGACAATGCTAAAAGCTCTTATCTAATAGCTCTTATCTAATAACCCTTATCTAACAGCCCTTATCTAATAGCCTTCATGTAGACTTCAACTTTCAGTTGATTTGACTGTCATTAATCTTTAAACAACAACGTTTAGGTTTACTATGTGACCTAGCCTTTATTTACAAACCAAACAACGTAATAAAATTACCAATAAGCATCATTTTGTGGGTTTGATCACGATAACTATGCCCCTAAAGAGGTAATTTTATAACAAGGATTAAGAATTCTTAACTATAAACAAAATGATTTAAAGATATTTGAGAGTCGTTACCTAAAACTGTTTAGTTAACTATTTTTAAAGGAAGTGATTATGACTGTCACCAACACTGAGCAACTTAACCAGTTAGTGGACCGCGTATCAAAAGCGCAAAAAGAGTTTGCTAATTTCAGCCAAGAACAGGTTGATAAAATCTTTAGAGCGGCAGCCCTCGCTGCAACTGATGCGCGTATTTCATTAGCCAAAATGGCAGCCAATGAAACCAATATGGGTTTGTTAGAAGACAAAGTAATTAAAAACCACTTTGCATCAGAGTATATTTATAACAAATATAAAGATGATAAAACCTGTGGCATCATTGCTGAAGATGTGACGTTCGGCACCATTACAATTGCCGAGCCTGTAGGCATTATTTGCGGCATCGTACCAACTACCAACCCAACATCTACTGCAATCTTTAAAGCATTAATCAGCCTTAAAACACGTAACGGGATCATCTTCTCACCTCACCCTCGTGCAAAAGAGTCGACGACTACTGCAGCAAGAATCGTGCTTGAAGCTGCTATTGAAGCAGGTGCACCCAAAGACATTATCGGTTGGATTGATGAACCATCAGTGGCTTTATCAAATCAATTAATGACCCACGAGCAAATCAATTTAATTCTCGCGACTGGCGGCCCTGGTATGGTGAAAGCGGCTTATTCATCAGGAAAACCAGCCATTGGAGTTGGCGCTGGTAATACCCCTATCGTTATTGATGAAACAGCCGATATTAAGCGCGCAGTTAGCTCAATTTTAATGTCTAAAACCTTTGATTACGGCGTGGTTTGTGCGTCAGAGCAAGCTGTTGTAGTCGTTGATAGTATTTATGAGCAAGTAAAAGAAAGATTCGCCAGCCACGGCGGTTATATCTTGTCCGTTGCCGAAACAAAAGCGATGCAAGATGTGATCCTGAAAAATGGCAATTTAAATGCAGATATTGTCGGTCAAAGTGCATCAACCATTGCAGATATGGCGGGCATAGATGTGCCAAGCTGGACCAAAGTACTTATCGGTGAAGTGACTGACATTAGTGATGCCGAAGCTTTTGCCCATGAAAAACTATCGCCTCTTTTAGGTATGTATCGCGCAACTGACTTTAATGATGCAATGGATAAAGCTGAAGCTTTAGTCACCCTAGGTGGTATTGGCCACACATCAGGTTTGTATACAGACCAAGACGGTCAAACCGAGCGTGTTAAAGCCTTTGGCTTTAGAATGAAAACTGCCCGCATTTTAATTAACACACCCGCGTCGCAAGGGGGTATTGGTGATTTATATAACTTTAAGTTAGCACCATCACTGACCTTAGGTTGTGGCTCTTGGGGTGGTAATTCTATCTCTGAAAATGTCGGACCGAGCCATTTAATTAATAAGAAAACCGTCGCTAAAAGGGCTGAGAATATGTTGTGGCATAAACTTCCTTCATCTATTTATTTTCGTCGCGGCAGCTTACCTATTGCACTGGAAGAGCTGGAAACTAAAAAGCGCGCCTTAATCGTTACCGACAAGTTCCTATTTAATAATGGTTATTGTGATGAAACAATTAAAATACTTAAAGCACAGGGTTTAGAAACTGAAGTCTTTTACGAAGTCGAAGCTGATCCAACTTTAGCTATCGTCAAACAAGGCGCTAAAGTCGCACAAAGTTTTCAACCAGATGTGATCATTGCTTTGGGCGGTGGTTCGCCAATGGATGCTGCCAAAATCATTTGGGTATTATACGAGCATCCAGATGTAGATTTTGCCGATTTAGCACTGCGCTTTATGGACATTCGTAAACGTATTTACAAATTCCCTAAGTTAGGTGTAAAAGCGCAAATGGTCGCGATACCAACTACGTCAGGAACAGGCTCTGAAGTAACTCCATTTGCGGTAGTCACAGATGAAGTTTCTGGTATGAAATACCCTATTGCCGATTATCAACTCACGCCTAACATTGCTATTGTCGATCCAAATTTAGTCATGGATATGCCAAAATCACTCACAGCATTTGGTGGTATCGATGCAGTGACACACGCACTTGAAGCTTATGTCAGTGTGATGGCTAATGAGTTTAGTGACGGGCAAGCTTTGCAGGCACTAGACTTACTGGTTGAATATTTACCAGCAGCATATGAACAAGGTGCAAATGCGCCAGTGGCACGTGAAAAAGTCCACAATGGCGCAACGATTGCCGGTATTGCATTTGCAAATGCATTCCTTGGAATTTGTCACTCTATGGCACATAAACTAGGGGCTGAATTCCACCTAGCCCATGGTTTAGCAAACGCATTATTGATCAGTAATGTTATTAGATTTAACGCCACAGATATGCCAACAAAACAAGCATCATTTAGCCAATACGATCGCCCTAAAGCACTTTGTCGTTATGCGACCATAGCTGAACATTTAAAAATTGAAGGCGTCGACACTGCTGATACTGACAGTGAAAAAGTTGAGTTATTAATTGCTAAAATTGATCAATTAAAGTCTGTAGTGGGCATTCCAGCCTCTATTCAAGAAGCGGGTGTAAATGAGGCTGATTTCTTAGCAAAATTAGATGAATTAGCAGAACATGCTTTTGATGACCAATGTACTGGTGCTAACCCACGTTACCCATTAATCAAAGAGCTAAAACAGATTTTACTCGATAGCTTTTACGGTACAGAGTATCAAGATAAACAGGCATAGTCATAGTCAAAGTACTCAGTCTGAATAGATTCTGTTTTACTATTCAGCTTTCAATAATGAAGCGCTAATCAATTGATTGGCGTTTTTCATTTTTGACAGTTAATTTAATTAATCTAATCAATCACTGTTTATTGTTAATCCATTGCTGTTTTCTTGCCCTTCTGATTAACTAGTCAGCTAACACAACAATCATGTGGGTCTGAATGGAACGTCGTTTACTTCTAAAATCTGTATTAACTGGTAGCGCTATATTAACGGTTGCAGGCGCAACCACTTGGATTGCCATAGATACCGAAGAAGGTCCGTTAACTATTGAGTATACGTTGAAGCGCATTGCTGAAATGAAAAAGAATTTACTGAATTTACAGACAAACGATTCAAAAATTTTAACGACTGGTAATTGGGAACTTAGCCAGATTTTAAATCATTGTGCTCAAAGTGTTGAATACTCTATCACCGGATACCCAGAGCATAAATCTGAGTTATTCAAAAACACCCTCGGTAGCTTCGCGTTTTCAGCATTTGCCGCAAAAGGGAAAATGACTCATAACCTGAGCGAAGCAATACCAGGCGCACCACTACTCACCCCTAAAGATATTGATGTGGCTTTAAATCGTCTGCAACTGTCATTAACTGATTTCCAGCAACACGCAGGTAAGCTGCAACCACACTTCGCTTATGGCGAATTAACGAAATCAGAATATGAATTAGCACATGTGATGCACTTTAATAACCATTTAAGTTAAATAACACGTCAAATCATATCGTTGTTAACTCGTAAATAAAATCATCAGGTTTATCAAGATTCATATGAATTGAGCAAATATACCCTATAGGCGTTTTTAGCTTTATACAAATATTACAATTTTGTCCATAACTAATCTTTTTAACTTTATTTGATTGGGGTTTAGTCATAAAAGCTCGGGATACACTATTTACCAAAGTTAATGGTATGGTTGTAGGATTTTATAAACCATAACGTATGTAAATGTTATCTTTATCAAAAGACACGGTTCTAAAAGATACAGCTTTATATTCTGCTATGTAAAACATTATGATTGAAATGATGCTCAAACCAAAAACAAACATTAATGTAAAGCCAAATGTGTCATGAAGAACGTATAGGGTAAATGGAGATAAAATGATTAGCAAAAAAATATTTTTAATTATCATTTTTTTTGCAACTGCTTTAGAAAAATGTGAATATTTATTCTTTATTAACTCATAATGATAATAATCTGACGTATTCAGATACATCAGAACTCGTAGCTGTATTTGGATAAAATTTGAAAAACAACCATTTAATCCTGAACTCGTAACTATTTTTTGAATTGTTTCATCAACACCAACAAAATCCATATATATTAACCGCCTATACAAAACAAGGACAATTATAAAATCAGTTACCACATACAGTACTAAAGCGAATTCTAGTAAAAAAAATCCAAAATCAGATTTAATATCAACTAACGAAATTGTAAAACAAAACAACAGAAAAAAGTTAGCCAACGACATTATTTTATTCATTTAACTACCCATACATTACTTTATTTGCACTTGACAGTTGTATAGTAATTTACACGAAGATTATTGCAGTAGTGTGAATTTGTCTTTCGGTCATGTAACTAATTAGTTCTCGCCAGAATTGAGTGAGCTTTAATTAAAAGTTATAAATTAATCAGACTAATCGCTTTAATGAACTTATGTGGTTCATTTACACCAAGATAAATGGCATCAATACCGTTGACAGGATATGTGAGTAAAATACGGACATTAGGTACACCACTGAAATTGTAACGCTTAATATGTTCACTTCGAGCAATCACATCGTGATTGATATTAATTGAGGTGATGTTAGACAGACTAATCGTAAATTGGTTAAACACCCCATAACGCACATATAATGTTTGTTGGTCAATGCTGATAGGACGACGTGACATCGCGCGATACTCTGCAATGAAAAAAGCCAAACTAAAACAGGTTAAACCAGTAATGATGTTTGCAGCAAAAGGTGACCATATAAAATGAATCAGTAAATGCATTAAGGGGATTTCAAAAGCAATCATTAACATAAAACCAAGTGCATTCGATTGATTAGCATCCTTAAGGTGATAATAAAAATGTTGCTCCCCTTTATAGCTACTTGGTTTAATAAAACGACTGCAAAAAACAAAACTCCATACTCGCGTTTCAAGCATTAGCACACTGGCCAGTATGCCATTGCCTACAAGGTTTATAATTGAATTTTCAATAGCTATATCAGGATCTTCACCGCTTTTTACGGCTTGCCTAATAGCAAGTATTACGCACAAAATAGCACTTAACTCTATGATAAAAAATCCCGTAATTAGTACATAGCGTAAATCTGTTAAGTGTAGCCATAAGACTTGATTTTCAGCTGGAATAACATAACTACCGAGAGCGACAAACAGCGCAAAGTAACTTAATGACTTGAGCAAGGCTAACTTATTGGATTTTACACACACAAAACAAATTAATGGCATTGTCACCATCATATCAATCAGTAAAAGCCATTCACTTTTTACTCTGCCAAAATCGTTTAGCCACATATCATGGGTATAAAAATACCACCAAGCTATCGACATGAAAACGAAGCAAACAAAAGGAAGCTTTAGTATTAACTTGTGCATTGTCATGGTGGATATATTCCTTTATAAACACATTATTTAGTATTGTTACCATTAGTCATTAATAGCTGAATTAATTACTCTCGCCTTAGATAAATAAAACAATCCGTGGCTTGTTTAACATCATCAACCAGATAATCTTTAGTATGTTTTTCAACAAGCTCAAAACCTTGCGCTTGGCATAGTTTAATCACATCTTCAGATTGAAAGTAGTGCATATGCACGCGGTCACCAACTGCTGATTCTTGGGTGACGGAATTCTGATAATCATCTTCCATAAAGCTAATAAACAATAAACTGTTGGCAGCTAATACATTAGCTAAATCAGTAATAAATTGTGTTAACTCGAGTTGGTCTAAATAAGGGATACAAAACGCACATATAGCAATATTAAATGTATCAGCTGAAGATTGAGGGCGTAAATCATTCAAGTCACGCATATCTCTAACATGATAATGACATTGCGGATTGTTTTGCTTAGCAAGTTTAATCATCGATGGTGCAAGGTCAAAACCGGCAATATCAATATTAAGTTTTTCGTTATCTGTGGAGCGCCAGTTCAATAAGTATTGGCTAACATTACCAGGGCCGCAACCGACCTCTAGTATGGTTGATCTATGCAATGTTTGTTCTTCAAAGATTAGTCCACATAACTTATCAAAACTGTCGCTATATAAATCACAGTCCATGTATTTATCTTGATATTTTTGGGCCATTTTATTAAAAGTTGAGACAGTCTCATTGACCTTATCCATATAATTATTCAGTCCATTTAGTCAGCTTACAGAAACAAAAATATTCAATTCCCAGTGGGTAAAAGATTAACCAATATTACAATTTTTGGATATAAAAAAACCACCCTAAGGTGGTTTTTACAATCATTGCGTATCTAGAACTAAACTAGTGCTAGTGCAATAATTAAAGTGCGCTAATCGCGTCTTTACATAACTGAGTAATACGTTCCCAGTCACCCTGCTCCATTGCATCAGTTGGCGCAATCCAGCTTCCACCAATACAATCAACGTTTGGCAGGGCCAAGTAATTTTTGTAACTCGATGGTGTAATACCACCCGTTGGACAAAAACGAATATTAGCTAAAGGCCCCGAGAAAGCTTTAAGCGCATTCACGCCGCCAGACGCTTCTGCAGGGAAGAATTTAAAGTGGGTATAACCCAGCTCCATTCCAACCATAACTTCAGAAATACTCGCAACACCAGGAATTAAAGGCACATTACCTTTTTTCGCAGCTTCAAGTAATCCTTTTGTAGCACCAGGGGTAATGATAAATTGTGAACCTGCATCAATGGCTTGCTGAAGATGAAGTTCATTTAAAATTGTACCTGCACCCACAATCGCTTCTGGTACTTCTTTAGCAATTAATTCAATTGCTTCTAAAGCACACTCTGTGCGTAAAGTAATCTCTAAAACACTTATGCCACCCGCAACCAATGCTTTCGCTAACGGTACAGCATGCTCAATTTTATTGATAACCATTACAGGAACAATCGGACTGCGTTTAAAAATTTCTTGCGGCTGTATTGTCCAGTTATTCTCAAGCATTCGTTAATCTTCCTTAAAATTAGTAAATTTCGTCAATGGCACTGGTACTGCGAGCGCCTGTTTCAGGACTGCTTAAACTATTTCGAAGTGCACCAAATAGTTCGCGTCCCATGCCATAACTTGAATGATGTAAATCCACTTTACCGGCAACACGTGCAGCTAAGGTTGCTTCATCCACAAGTAAACTTAATTCGCCAGTTTCGGCATTAACACGGATTAAATCGCCATCTTCTACTTTGGCAATCATTCCACCATCTAACGCTTCTGGCGTTAAATGAATTGCAGCAGGTACTTTACCCGAAGCACCAGACATACGTCCGTCGGTGACTAATGCAACTTTAAATCCTTTGTCTTGGAGCGTTCCAAGGTACGGCGTGAGTTTATGTAATTCAGGCATACCATTAGCTTTAGGTCCTTGTCCTTTAACAACAACGACACAATCTCTGTCTAATTCACCCGCTTGGAAAATGGCATCAAGTTTGTTTTGATCGTCAATAACAACGGCAGGACCTTCAACAATACGGTTACCGTTAGGTACTGCAGAGACTTTAATCACAGCACGGCCTAAATTACCTTTAACCAATTTTAAACCACCATTATTTTGGAATGGTGTAGCAACATTGGTTAAAACTTCTTTGTCTAGACTTTCAATCGGTCCATCTACCCAGGTTAGCTTGCCATCAAGAATACGTGGTTCTTGAGTGTATTTACGTAGTCCGAAACCTGCGACGGTATTAACATCTTCGTGAATAAGGCCTGCATCCAGTAATTCTTTAACTAAAAATGCCATTCCGCCTGCAGCGTGGAAATGGTTAATATCTGCATGACCATTCGGATACACTTTCGCCATTAGTGGCACACAATCTGATAAATCAGAAAAGTCATCCCAGTTAACAATGATGCCAGCTGCACGAGCGGCGGCAACAATATGCATTGTTAGGTTAGTTGACCCACCTGTTGCAAGAATGCCGACAATACCGTTAACCACTGATTTCTCATTAACGACTTCGCCAATTGGTGTGTATTGGGTGCCCATTTCGGTTAAACGACACACTTGCTTGGCAGCCATAGCGGTTAATTCATCACGTAATGGATCGTCTGGATTCACAAAAGATGACCCAGGAAGCTGCAGCCCCATGATTTCAAGCATTAACTGGTTTGAGTTTGCAGTACCGTAGAAAGTACAAGTCCCCGCACTGTGGTAAGAGCTTGATTCAGCTTCAAGCAATGCTGCGCGATCAACTTTACCTTGGGCAAATTGCTGACGTACTCGTGCTTTTTCTTTATTTGGAATACCCGACTTCATTGGCCCAGCTGGAACAAACATCATAGGCAAATGACCAAAGCTCAGTGCGCCAATCAATAAACCAGGTACGATTTTGTCACAAATACCCAGCAGTAATGCACCGTCGAACATATTGTGAGAAAGACCCACTGCAGTTGACATAGCAATGACTTCACGGCTAAGTAAGCTGAGTTCCATGCCAGGCTGACCTTGAGTCACACCATCACACATTGCAGGAACACCTGCTGCAACTTGTGCAACACTACCGACTTCTTGACACGCTTTCTTTAAAAAATCTGGATAAGTCTCATATGGTTGATGTGCAGAAAGCATGTCATTAAACGCAGTAACAATACCAATATTGGCTTTTGTTAATTGACGCAATGATTCTTTATCTGCAGGCTGACAAGCAGCAAAACCATGAGCTAAATTACCGCAGCTTAATGCACTGCGATGAACACCTTTGGCACTGGCATCATTTAATGCCGCTAAATATTTTTTACGAGAATCTTTGCTGCGTTCGATAATTCTATCGGTTACAGCTTGAACTACTGAGTGCATAATGGACTCCTTTAAGCGCTATAGAACACATCAACGGGCGTCTTGCGCTGCGCTAATACTGCTCTGATAGGCATTTCGTTCACATCGTCATTTTCTAACGCTTGGCGATATACGGATAATTTTGACTCACCTACAAGGTGAAGATAGATTTGACGGCTGTTTAAGATTGCACCTTTAGATAAAGTAATACGTGAATGTGGCGCTGTCGTTGGATTAACCGCTGCACACAAAGACTCGGTGGTAAATGCATTATCTAATTCAGCGCTGCACGGGAACCAAGAACAGGTGTGTCCATCTGTTCCCATACCTAAAACAACAACATCAAAAGGTTTAGGGAAATTAGCTAATGACTCAATGGTCATATCACAGCCTTTCTCTGGGCTATCAAACATGTTTTTTAAACCGCGAAATTTTGCATTTGCTGCACGATTTTGTAATAGATGTTCACGGACTAAACGCTCATTTGAGTCATTGGCTTCAGCATCAACCCAACGTTCGTCAGCCAATGTAATGTATACATCGGCCCAATCAATGGCTTTATTACTGAGTAATTTGAATAATTTCAATGGTGTTGAGCCACCAGAAACAACTAAGCTAGCTTTACCTCGGCTATCAACTGCGTCTTGTAATTGGCTAGCAATTTTATCAGCAAGCTTTGCTTCTAAATCGCTAGGTGTATCAAATGATTTAAATACAGATTCTTTTATCATCATCAATCCTTACTCGTCCCAAGAACGGCCGTCTTTAGTAATAAGAGCAACTGAAGCAACTGGGCCCCAAGTGCCTGCAGGGTAAGGCTTTGGCTTTTCGCCGCCGTTTTCCCAAGAATTCATGATGCCGTCAACCCAAGTCCATGCTTCTTCAACTTCATCACGACGAACGAATAAGGCTTGGTTACCAATCATGGCTTCTAATAACAAACGTTCATAAGCATCTGCAATGCGTTCGTTTTTGAAAGTATCGGTGAAACTTAAATCAAGCTTGGTAGTTTGAATGCGCTGTTTCTCTTCCAAACCAGGCACTTTATTCATCATTTGAATTTCAACGCCTTCATGAGGCTGTAGACGAATCGTTAATTTATTTGGAGGCAAATTACGCATGCTGTCGCGATACAAGTTCAACGGTGGATTTTTAAAGTAAACCACAATCTCAGAACTCTTAAATGGCATACGCTTACCACTACGTAAGTAGAAAGGTACGCCTGCCCAACGCCAGTTATCAATATCAACACGCAGTGCTACAAAAGTTTCAGTGCTTGATTTAACGTTTGCACCTTCTTCTTCAAGGTAACCAGGTACTGGGCTGCCTTTTAAGAAACCAGCGGTGTATTGACCGCGCACAGTATTCTCAAAAACGTTATATGGTGTGATTGGACGCAATGATTTAAGGACTTTTACCTTTTCATCACGAATGCTGTCAGCATCAAGATTAACTGGAGGATCCATTGCAACAAGGGTTAACACTTGTAATAAATGGTTTTGGATCATGTCACGCATTTGACCTGCAGTATCAAAATATCCCCAGCGGCCTTCAATACCCACTTCTTCAGCGACAGTGATTTGTACATGATCAATGGTTCGGTTATCCCACTTCGATGCAAATAAAGAATTTGCAAAACGAAGTGCTATCAGATTTTGTACTGTTTCTTTACCTAAGTAATGGTCAATACGGTAAACCTGATTTTCCTTGAAATACTCAGATACTTTATTATTGATAACTTTTGAAGACTCAAGACAAGTACCAATTGGCTTTTCCAGCACGATACGCGTATCAGAGTGAATAAGATTTTGTTCATTAAGACAACGACAGATATCGCCGAAGATAGAAGGAGGTGTTGCAAAATAACTTACCATGACACGCTTAGTAGGCTCTAATAAGTCATGGAATGCTTTATAGCCTTCAGCTTCTGTAAAGTTAGTGCCGATGTAATGGCAACGAGCAATAAATCTTTCTAGGGTTTCTTCACACAATTCGTCTTTAACAAATGTGTTTAACGCTTTATGTACTAAGGCGACAAACTCTTCATGAGTGAAGGCATCTTTAGCGACACCAATCACTTTCGTATCTTTATCTAGCAGGTTTGCTTTATCTAATTGATAAAGTGAAGGCAGTAATTTACGTCTCGCGAGATCGCCCTTCGTACCAAAAAGTACAAAATCGCAAGCCTTAGCCCCTGATGATGAGTTACTCATTGCTTTACATACTCCTTTATATTGTGTGCTCATTGGCTATTATTTTGTGCTGCCGATGATTTAAAACACACTTTTGTTGTAATATAACAACAGAATTAGATTTGTGCATCTATAATTTGAAAATATTCGTTTGTCTTGTATCTAGCCTTTTTAACATAAAACCTGATAGTATTTTGGTGATTAAATTACTCTACTATCTCTTTATAGTTACAGAATAACTCAGTAAACTGACTACATAACGTTTATAGAAGTACGAAAATTACTTCATTTACTATTAAAATGTAATTTATGATATAAAATTACATCATCCATTTTAGCGGACAATTGCTTATGAATACCCTTGAAAAGGTGCAAAAGAGCCTTACACAATTTAGTAAGTCAGAGCGTAAAGTGGCAGAAGTTATCTTATCTTCTCCACAAACAGCTATCCACTCTAGTATAGCTACGCTTGCGAAAATGGCTGACGTCAGTGAGCCAACGGTGAATCGCTTTTGTCGCCGTCTAGATACTAAAGGCTTTCCTGATTTTAAATTACATCTAGCGCAAAGTCTTGCTAACGGCACGCCTTATGTTAGCCGTCATGTCGAAGAAGATGATTCTCCAGAATCATATACAACAAAAATCTTCGAATCTTCAATGGCATCCCTTGATACAGCACGTCAAAGCCTAGATGTAGTAGCAGTTAATAAAGCAGTCGATATCCTGACTCAAGCTAAAACTATCTCATTTTTCGGCCTAGGTGCTTCATCTTCTGTTGCGCACGATGCGCAAAATAAATTCTTCCGCTTTAATGTTCCAGTTATATGCTTTGATGATGTACTGATGCAACGAATGAGCTGCATTGGCTGTGATGAAGGTGATGTGGTTGTACTAATTTCACATACTGGACGTACCAAATCATTAATTGAAATAGCCCGTATTGCACGTGAGAACGGCGCTGCCGTGATTGGTATTACTGCACGTAATTCCCCTCTTTCACACGAATGTACTCTACCAGTGACGATGGAAGTGCCAGAAGATACAGATATGTATTTGCCTATGGCATCTCGTTTAGCACAGCTCGTCACAATTGATGTTCTGGCAACCGGGTTTACCCTTCGCAGAGGCCCACGTTTTCGAGATAATTTGAAGCGTGTTAAGGAAGTTTTAAAAGAATCACGAGTTAATAAAGATCTTACTATTTAAATATTTCCTTTAAATGACAAGACTGAAAAGCCGAACAGTATTAACTGTTCGGCCTTTTTTTTGTCTAAAGATCGATTATGTCACAAAAATAAAACACAAAAACCGTTCTTTTTGTTTGTAACTTTCCTACATAATGCCAAAATCTCTGTTAATATAGTTTCATTATATGTACCGAATTCTTTTTCTTTAAATTAACGGAGTATCTTATGTTCCGCAGAACTAAAATCGTTACTACACTTGGCCCTGCAACTGATCGTGATGACAATTTACGTAAAATCATCGCAGCGGGTGCGAATGTGGTGCGTCTTAACTTCTCACATGGTTCACCAGAAGATCATCTTAAACGTGCTACTGACGCTCGTAACATCGCTAAAGAGTTAGGCGTTCATGTCGCTGTATTAGGTGACTTACAAGGCCCTAAAATTCGTGTTTCTACTTTCAAAGATAACAAAAAAATTCAACTGAATTTAGGTGATATCTTTGTTTTAGATGCGGCATTAGGCAAAGGCGAAGGTGACGAAAAGCAAGTTGGTATTGATTACAAAGAGTTACCAAACGACGTTGTTATCGGTGACATCTTAATGCTTGATGATGGTCGTGTTCAACTTCGAGTTGATTCAGTAGACGGTCAAAAAGTTTTCACTACTGTTACTGTTGCTGGTCCTCTATCAAACAATAAAGGTATCAATAAGCAAGGTGGCGGTTTAACTGCACCAGCATTAACTGAAAAAGATAAAGCTGACATTTTAACAGCTGCTCAAATTCAAGTTGATTACCTTGCCGTTTCATTTCCACGTACAGGTGCAGATTTAGATTTAGCTCGTAAACTTGCTGAAGAAGCTGGTAGCTATGCATTAATCGTATCAAAAGTGGAACGTGCTGAAGCTGTTGGTACTGACGAAGCAATGGACGATGTTATTAAAGCATCTGATGCTGTAATGGTTGCTCGTGGTGACTTAGGTGTTGAAATTGGCGATGCTGCATTAGTGGCTGTTCAAAAGAAACTCATTAAACGCTCACGTCAACTTAATAAAGTTGTTATTACAGCGACGCAAATGATGGAATCAATGATTTCTAGTCCTATGCCAACACGTGCAGAAGTGATGGATGTAGCTAATGCTGTATTAGATGGCACAGATGCGGTAATGCTTTCAGCTGAAACAGCTGCCGGTGACTTCCCAGAAGAAACTGTGTTAGCAATGAGCAACGTTTGTAAAGGTGCAGAACAACATCCTTCAGTGATGTCTTCTAAACATAGATTGGATCAAAAGTTCAATTCTATTGAAGAAACTATCGCCCTTTCTACTATGTATGCAGCTAACCACCTTGAAGGTGTTAAAGCGATTATCAGTTTGACTGAATCTGGTGAGACAACTAAATTAATGTCTCGTATCAGTTCATCATTACCTATTTTTGCGCTGTCACGTCATCAAAAGACGTTAGCAAAGCTTGCATTATTCCGTGGTGTGATGCCAGTTCAGTTTGACTCTACAGCCGTCGCAGCAGATGCATTAGCTTCGGAAGCACTAAAAGCTGTCGCTAAAGCTGGTTACCTTAAATCAGGTGACATGGTCTTAATGACTAAAGGTGATGCGATGGAAACAGTTGGCGGCACAAACACTTGTAAAGTGTTAGTCGTAGCTTAGTTGATTTTGTAACTACATTTACATCAAGCTCAATGGCAATTAACTCGCTATTTAGCTTCATAAAAAAACCACCTCAATGAGGTGGTTTTTTATTACGTGTGTTTTAATCTTTCAAATAACATTAATTATAGTGATTCAAAATCATTCACATTAATCGCTGCTAAACGTTTTGTATCAGCATCAACCAATTGGTCGTACTCTTGCTGATCAATAACATTGTTTTCTAACGCCTCACTGAAACTAGCTAGAGCAGGAAGTTTTGGCGTGAGATCACCTGCCTTCTGTGCTTTTCTCAAGCGAGCATATAAATGCTTACACTCAATCTTTGCAAGAAAAGCTTGTTCAACTTCAGCAATACCACTCTTATCCCCTTCAAAATCAGCACATAAGAAAGTAATACGATCCCTTGCTGGTGATGGTTGTAAGAAGTTGTCTGCTAATGTCGTCGCTTGTTTATCTGATGGCGCATTAAAATGATTGCCTAATGGGAATATAATCACTTTCAATAATATGCCAACAAGCTTACTTGGGAAGTTACGTGTTGCTTCATGAAGCGCTTTAGCCGCAAGATGTAAACGTTCTGTCATTACATAATGCACAATCGGCAAATCGTCTTGTTGACGGCCGTTGTCTTCAAATTGCTTTAAAGTGGCAGATGCTAAATAAAGTTGGCTAAGTACATCACCCATACGCGCAGAAATCATTTCTTTACGCTTTAAGTCACCGCCCATTATTAGCATAGACAAATCCGTCATGATGGCTAACCCCGATGATAATCGGCTCATGTCTTTGTAATACTGCTGCGTGGTACCACTCACTGGCGATGAATTAGTTTTACTGGCTGTTAATGCATTAAAGAACGCCATAGCACCATTACGTGCTGCGTAGCCCATATGACCCATCAACAAAGCATCAAAACGGTTAATTGCTGCTTTTTGATCTTCCATCGCTGCAGTTTCCATTTCAGCAAGGACATAAGGATGACAACGTGTTGCTCCTTGACCAAAAATCATCAGAGAACGAGTGAGGATGTTTGCGCCTTCAACCGTTATCGAAATTGGGCTAGACATGTATGCATGACCTAAGTAATTTTTAGCGCCAAGCTGAATGCCCTTACCTGATTGAATATCCATTGCATCTTCAACCACATCTCGACCCAGTTCAGTCATATGGTATTTGGCAATAGCCGTTACTACTGACGGTTTAACCTTAAGGTCAATACCTGTTGTCGTTAAACAACGCGCGGCTTCAAGTTGATAAGTATTAGCAATGATACGGGCTAAAGCTTCTTGTACGCCTTCAAACTTACCAATAGGCATACCAAACTGTTGTCTGACATAGCTATAAGCTGAAGTGGTTTTAGTCGCCATTTGCGCTGATGCAGTGGCAAGTGCAGGTAGAGAAATACCGCGACCAGCTGATAAACACTCAACCAACATTCTCCAACCTTTACCGGCAAATTGTGGGCCACCAATAATCCAATCAAGTGGGATAAACACATCCTTACCTGTGGTGGTGCCGTTCATAAATGCCATCATGAGTGGGTTATGGCGACGGCCAATTTCAACCCCTTCATGATCGGTAGGAATTAACGCACAAGTAATACCAATGTTTTGTTCATCACCTAATAAACCTTCAGGATCACGCATTTGAAACGCTAAACCAAGTACGGTCGCAACTGGTGCTAAAGTGATATAGCGCTTATCCCAAGTTAAACTTAACCCTAGGGTATCTTCACCATTAAACTCACGACGACAAACGATACCAACATCTGGAATAGCACCAGCATCTGAACCTGCCTCAGGGCCAGTTAACGCAAAACACGGTAATTCTTCACCAACCGCTAATGCTGGTAACCAACGCTCTTTTTGCTCTTGAGTACCATAGTGAGTCAATAATTCACCAGGACCCAGTGAATTAGGTACCATAACTGTCACAGCAGCACTGATACTTCTGGTAGCAATTTTACTTACAATAGTTGAATTCGCATAAGCAGAGAACTCACGACCACCAAACTTTTTAGGGATAATTAAAGCGAAAAAACCTTCTTTTTTAAAGTAATCCCATAATTCAGGAGGTAGATCTTTACGATTATGAACAATGTCATAATCGTCAATCATTGTGAGTGCTGTCATCACTTGATTGTTAATAAAGTCTTGTTCTTCAGCAGAGAGTGTTGGTTTGCCGTAGTTATGTAACGTATTCCAGTTAGGGTTACCACGGAATAACTCACCTTCCCACCATACATCGCCAGCTTCCATAGCTTCTTTTTCAGTACTTGAGAGCGGTGGTAACACTTTTTTGAAAAAACTAAAAACAGGACGAGTAATAAAACGCATCCTTAAATTTCGGACACCAAATAGCACAATCAGTGCTATTAAAACTAGTATGAGGACAGTCATGTTAATCCCTTATTCCTTTGCTAAAATGGGTACTGAAACGCCAGCTGCCATATATGGTATGACTTTACGTATAATTGCTTCGGTATCGTTATGTTCACCATAATCTGCTGCAGCAATTTCATTTAATGCATCTGCAGAAGCCATAGTGAAAACAATTGTGCCTAAGGTAAAGTGTAGACGCCAAAACATTTCTGCAGGCGGAATATGCGGCGCACTTGCTGAAACCGCTTTTACGAACGCTTCTAAATATTGTCCATAATGCGTTGTGATAAACCAACGCAAATGACCTTGACTCTCAATATAACCACGACCTAACAACTGTAGAAAAATCGTTGTTCCACCATGACGTACCTGATTGAGTTCCAGCAAGGGCTTAATTAGCGATGAAAATATTTCATTCAAATTAGCAAGCTCTGGATTTTTAAATAACCTTTGTATTTCAGCCGCTGCACTAGGCATAAACACATCTAAGTAGCGTGCTAACACCGCTCGAATGAGTTCTTTCTTTGAACCAAAATGATAGTTAACGGATGCCAAATTGACTTCAGCTTTACTGGTAATTAACCTTAACGATGTTTCTGAAAAGCCTCTTTCGGCAAATAATTTTTCAGCGGCATCAAGAATTCTTGTTTTTGTATCTGTTCTGCTTGCCATTCCATGACCCATTTCAATTAAAACACTCGTTTAAATTAAACATTGAGCGCACACTTGTCAATCTAATTTACTGTTAACAGACTAAGTTAATAGCAGGTTTATAGGCATCACAGCGGGTTCTGTTAACTTATATGCAATATAAGCCTTATTTATGTAAACTAACGCCGACAATAAAAATAAGGAAAACGATAAGATGAAACACCCTTTTAAACAGCCGTCCAAAATTGCATTGGTTATTTCAATTGCATTAGGGCTTACTGCCTGCCAACAAGCAGAAGAAGAAATCATCACTTCAACAGCGGAAGTTCAAAATACTGTTATTAAAGCAACATCAACAATTGATAGTGAATCAGCAATTAAGTTTATTAATCAAGCAGAAGCTGAGTTGGCTCAATTGTCTATAGAAGGCGCTCGTACTGAATGGGTATATAGTAATTTTATTACTGAAGATACAGCCGCACTCTCAGCTGCTATTGGTGAGAAAATGACTTCTCGCTCAGTTAGCTTTGCTACCGAAGCCGCCAAATATGCCAATGTAGAACTCGATCCTGTCAATGCCCGTAAGTTACATATTCTACGCAGTAGCCTTGTTTTGCCCGCACCTCTCGATCCAGTAAAGAATGCAGAACTTGCACAAATCAGTTCAGAATTAAACGGCTTATATGGCAAAGGGAAATACTGTTTTGATGATGGACGTTGTCTCACGCAGCCTGAACTTTCAGCGTTAATGGCAGAGTCTCAAGATCCCGCTGTATTATTAGAGGCTTGGCAAGGTTGGCGTGAAATAGCTAAGCCGATGCGCCCTTTGTTTGAACGAGAAGTTGAACTTGCTAATGAAGGCGCTAGAGACTTAGGTTTTGCTGATCTATCTGAATTATGGCGTAGTCAATATGATATGGAACCAGACGACTTTTCTGCAGAACTCGATAGATTATGGGGTGACATTAAGCCTTTATATGATTCTCTACATTGTTACGTACGAGGCGAGTTAAACGAGCAATATGGTGATGACATAGCACCTAAGCAAGGTCCAATTCCTGCTCATCTATTGGGTAACATGTGGGCACAGCAATGGGGAACCATATACAATTCAGTGGCACCTGAAGATGCTGATCCAGGTTATGATGTAACAGCCCTACTTGCTGCAAATAATTATGACGAAATTAAAATGGTTGAACAAGCTGAAGGCTTTTTCTCATCCCTTGGTTTCGATGAATTACCAGATACTTTTTGGACACGTTCCCTTTTTGTTCAACCCAAAGATCGTGATGTCGTTTGTCATGCATCTGCTTGGGATTTAGACAACGAAGATGATATTCGTATTAAGATGTGTATTCAAAAAACTGCTGAAGACTTTACTGTTATTCATCATGAGCTTGGCCACAATTATTATCAACGAGCCTATAAAAACCAGCCTCATTTATTTAAAGGCTCTGCCAATGATGGTTTCCATGAAGCTATTGGCGATACCATCGCATTATCAATCACCCCAAGCTACTTAAAACAAATAGGTTTACTTGACGAGGTACCTGATGCTTCTAAAGACATAGGTCTATTATTAAAACAAGCACTCGATAAAATTGCTTTTATGCCATTTGGCTTAATGATTGATCAGTGGCGCTGGAAAGTCTTCAATGGCGAAATAACACCTGAACAATACAACCAAGCTTGGTGGGATTTACGTGAAAAATATCAAGGTGTGGCTGCACCGATAGCACGTACAGAAGCCGATTTCGATCCCGGTGCTAAATACCACGTACCGGGTAACGTGCCTTATACACGCTATTTCTTAGCTCATGTACTTCAATTCCAATTTCACAAATCGTTATGTGACATTGCTGGTAATGAAGGCCCTGTCCACCGATGCAGTATTTACGGCAACAAAGAAGCTGGCGATAAGTTAAATCAAATGCTAGAAGCTGGACTCAGTCAGCCTTGGCCTGAAGCACTGAATATTGTTACTGGTACTAAGTCAATGGATGCTAAAGCGGTATTGGATTATTTTGCGCCATTGCAGGTTTGGCTTGATGAGCAGAATAAAACCGAAAATCGTCAATGCGGTTGGTAATCGAGTCAATATAGATACACCTATTGGTTTTGGTAAATAATCAAAACATTAAAGAGCACCTAATTAAGGTGCTCTTTTTGTAGCTACAGTAATATTTAGCCTTAAATCAATTCTAGGCACATTAACCTGATGACTGCTAATGTCAGTCTTTGCATATCCTAATCAATTAATATAAATCGAATACAAATACCAACAACATAACCTTTTGCTTCTTCAATCACACAAAATCTCATTTATCCCTTTACTGAACACAACGCCACAATTTAACCAGATCAAAACAAATGAGAAACAGGTGAGCAACCAAAACCTACACACCTTTTAACGACATTAATATGACACCTGTTGTTATTTTGACTTATACGATCTAGATCACATAAATAGCCGTTTATGAGACAAGTCTTTGTGGTAATTTACGTTCGAACACAAAGTGAATGGAGTTACTTGTGCAGCGAATGCGTAGGTGATCCTATTACATCAACAATCCACATTCGGATTTCTGTTGATTCAATACAGTTAAACACCCGCCTTCGTTTAAAAATATAATTAATCATTCAATTATTAATTAGCCCTTCTTCATTCTAAGTATTGTTTTCTTGAATTATTCAGGAGCAAGGAGTTTTGTGTGAAAAAAAGTAACTATGTAAAACTAAGAAATGGTCGAGCTAAACGGATCCGTAAAGGTTCTACATTAAATTATGCTAACCACAAAACTAGCATTCACTTTCTCTTCATCACTATGGCAGTGTTGTATTTCGTCATGTAAGTGCAAAGCCGGTTCAATGATGCCTTTTGTGAATAATTCAGCAACAACAAACAACATGTAAGCTACTGTTAATTAACTTATTAGTTTCGACTTTAAACATTTTATAACCATCAGCTTTGCTTTATACAATATCTTTTATGAAATGTCTCACTAGTTCACATTTATGGATAAAACATAGTTATTTTTTTAGATGAAAATGACAAAGTTATTAATGGAATCAATTTCAAAAGCACTCAAACCTCAGTACTACTAACTAATATTTGAACATGAGTGATTGTTAATTAATGACTGTTATTAGTGATTGTTATTAGTGATTGCTATTAGTGATTGTCACCAATGGTTGTTGATTACAACTTTTTGCTTAAAAGATTTAATCATTAGCTTTGATTGAATGCTTCTATTGAGAAGAATACTGACTCCGATCGGTGTATCTAAGCCGCAATATCCTTTGTTTTACTTAATACAATTTAATGATCTCCAGGAGTTATGGTCGAGTCTACAAGACATCAAACCTAATCCCGCAGCCTTCTAAAACATTAAATCGGTTTCAAACAATGAAACCTAGGCACAACATGAACAAGAAAAGTTATCAAAAACACAGAAATGAGCGATCACAACGTTTAAATAACGAAAGCAGTGATAAAGCAAACAACACAACCACAATCATTATATTTGTGATTCTTATCGGTGTACTTGGCTATTTACTGATATAACTGCAGCAAAGATAAACAACACGTAAAGCCCTTCCCCACGGGCTTTATTAATCACATATTCCTAACGACATATGCATTATCTAAAGCCGCTGCCTTTGCGATTGGTTTCACTTGCTACTACGCGTTGCTGTTCAGATTTGACTAACATCACAAACAAAGCTCCTGTTCCACCTTGTTCGCGGGTTGCACTGTGAAAAGCTTGTACCTCTTCTAACTGAACTAACCAATGATTAACAGCCGACTTCATCAATCCAGCAAAAGGTTTGCTTTTAAACCCTTTGCCGTGAATAACTAATATATTTCTCTCACCTCGCCCATAGGCTTGTAGAACAGCATCGATTAACAATTCACGTGCTTGAACCAAACGATAAGCATGCAGATCTATTACAGATTTAGTTTTATATTTACCTAAACGTAAATGACGAAACACTTCTTCTTGAACACCATTGATTTTATAGCTAATGATCTCCTCTGGTTCAACCGGTAATATCAAAGCAGGTTCAACAGTAAGTTTATCCAAATACTCGTTTTGTGCTGCCGCAGCTCGTCTTGCTAACTGTGAGTCAGTCGGCAAATGAGTGGATTGATTAAAATGACTATCATTGACCTTAAGTGGCTTAACACCTGCCATTTCTTCCCAAAATAAATCACTGCCTTCTTGCTGCATCATCAACTCCTACACAATTTGTAAAGATTCCACGCTTTTGCTGCGGATTATAATAATTTATAGTGTCATCCATATCTTGAACTGCATACGCATTCATTTAAAACTCATTTTAAGAGCATTATATTTACATGAGCCATATAAAACTTTTGTTTATTTTCGTTTTATCTTTTTTCAGTCACTTTTCAACTGCTGAAACAATGACAGACAACGACTTAATTAATGCTAACTATAAAGTCTTTTCTTCAGGATTTGAAAAATTAGATCTCAACATTATTGATCAAATTTATGCTGACGATGCCGTTTACATTTCAGAAACCTTCGATAAAGAAATTGTGACAGGTAAAGAAAATATCTTATCCTTGTATAAAGTCTTTTTTAAGAAAATTGCCAAAAAATCAGCCCATATCGATGTCGATTTTAGAGTCATCAACCGAGAATTGACCGATGAAAATGCAACCGATGTAGGTTATTACTTAGTGCGTTTCCATCCCCGTAAAGAAACTGGCGAACCAACAAGTGTATTCTCAGGAAAGTTTGTTCTCGTGTCTCGTAAAGTTGGTGAGCAACAATGGAAGTTTATCGTTGATTCAAATACTAAAGTTAAACCTGATTTCTACTTCTCTGCAAAACCAAGTTCAAACTTATACTACGGGCGTCAATTTAACCCACTAATAGAATCACATGAAGAAACCACGGCTTTACATGAAAATCATCAAGAGTCTGACGAACACGACCATTAATTTGTTCATGTTCAGTCAATAAAATCGCAATTAGAAATGCCATAACGACGGTGAATCGATAAAGATATTCTGTTACGCTTTAAAAATCTGTACCATTGTCATTTCAATACTAATCAATAAAATGCCAGCAGATCATTAGCCATTAACATGACAATAAACATTCAATCTCCTTGCCCTTGCGGCAGAACACTCACTTACGCCCAGTGTTGCCAGCCATTTCACTTAAAAGTTAACACTGCAAATGATGTAGAAACACTCATGCGCTCTCGTTATTGCGCTTTTGTTCTACAGCATCATCAATACTTAATCGACACCCACCACCCTGACTACTTAAATGGCTTAACCGTTGAACTTCTAGCGCAAGGCGCAAATGACACTGAATGGTTAGGATTAGACGTAGAAGAATCGCAAAATGATTTGGTCGAAGGCACAGTCACTTTTAAAGCATGGTATATAAACAATAATGACATCGATGCTATTTACGAGTGTTCACAATTTCAGAAGTTGAATGGCATGTGGTATTACACAGAAGGAGAACAAAGAGCGGCTGAGTTACCCAAACGAAATGATAAGTGCGTTTGCTACAGTGGAAAAAAGTTTAAAGCTTGTTGCATGCGAAAAATTGTCTAACGTTAAAGTTTTAAAGTGACATCAATGCTTAATGAACCGCTGTATTTTGCTCAAAAATGAACTTTGAAAATTCGTTTTCTCTTATAGCGGGACTGTATAAATACCCTTGTGCATGATGGCAACTACTATCTTCGAGGAATATTTCCTGCTCTTTAGTTTCAACCCCTTCCGCTGTCAATGATATGTTCAAGGCTTTGGCCATTGCGATAATTGCGCTAACTATCTCTCGGCTTTCATGGCTAGTGGTTAAATCTGATATAAATGAACGATCTATTTTTAATTTAGTAATAGGAAATTGCTTTAGATAACGCATAGAGCTATAGCCCGTACCAAAGTCGTCAATGGCTAAGCCTACACCCAAGTCAGCTAATTCTTGACACAAGCGAGTGGCATGTCGAATATCACCCATTAATTCAGTTTCTGTTATTTCTAGAATCAAACTCTGTGGTTTTATTCTATAACGAGTGACTAAATTCCAAACTTGCTCGAATAAATTGCCACTGAAGAACTGTCTTGCTGCAACGTTAACATGCATCACTATGTCGACATCTTTACGCTGCCATAAATTAAGCTGTTTACAAGCCGCTTCGAGTACCCAGTCACCGATAGCATTAATCATTCCTGATTGTTCTGCTATTTCAATGAACGCACCAGGATAAAGTATGCCCTTTTTAGGGTGATGCCAGCGTATTAACGCCTCAGCACCAATATACTTGTGGTTTTTTAAATCCATTAACGGCTGATAATAGAGTTCAAATTGCCTACCACGGATAGCAGACATTAAATCTCTTTCTATATCAGCATTATTTTTAAACGTGGCTAATAAATCATCATTGAATATCTGAAAATTCAACATGGCTTTCTTCTTGGCATATTGCAGTGCAATATCAGCACAAGATAAAGGCGAGAATTGTGATGCAACAGCAGCGACATCCACAACCGCGATGGCTGCTTTAGGATCAACTTTTTCGCGACCGATAACAGAAGGAACAGCTAGCTTTTGATAAAGCTTAAAAACAACTTCTTCAAGAATTTCTGTTGATTCAAGATCAGGTAACAAAACGGCAAACTCATCACTGCCTACACGTGCAACATCAATGGCATTATTACTTAGTGCGAAGTGTTTTAATCTACGTGCAACTTCAGTTAACAGTGCATCACCTTGCTCATGACCACTGGTGTCATTAAAACGTTTGAAGCCCATCAAATCGATTAAAAACAGTATACCATTTGAAGCTCGGTCAAGTTGCTGGGTGAAATGCAGCCGATTATGCAAGCCTGTTAAAGTACAATTCCAAGCAAGGTTTTCTAATTCGTCTTTATGTCGACGCTGCTCAGAAACATTAATACAAGAAACCAAGGCATAATAATTACCTTGCTCAGTTACAAAGCGGTTGGCTTGATACTGTACCCAGTATTTAGTGTTATCGACTCTCTCCAGCTCTGCTTCACCTTGAATCGTTTCACCAGCAATTATTTTTTCAGTGAGTTCATTGGCAAGTTCGCGTTTACCACGGAAAAAATCTAAAGTAATTAACTCGTTATCTTGAACAATTTCGCGAGCAAGCCCTGTCATCTTTTCATGAGCAGGATTGACGTACTCAATGATCTGAGTTTTCAGATTGATTAACATCAGTACATGCTTAGCTTGTTCTGTCGCACTATGAAATAAAGTTAGTCGTTCATTATTGTCATAGGCATAACGCGTTGCGAGGGTCAGTGCTAATTGATCTGCAAATTGACATGCAAATTCTATGTTTGGTATGGATAATTCAACTTGGTGATCAAACTCAATACAAAGTAGACCTTCGATATGGCCATTTATTCGGATGGCCACATCAAGATTAGATTCAATTCCAGTTTGTTTATAATAGTCAGAAAAACAGCTTAAACGCTTATCAGTTGCTGAAATGCTACTGGCAATGTGTCTATAACGGCGGATTTCTTCAAAATATGATTCAGAGGCAAAATTATCATGACGTAATTGCTTAATCGCATCACTAATAGCGACTACAGGGGAAAGGCAGGCAACAACTTTTTGCTCAAGTGCTTTATTTCGTAGAGAAATAACAGACACACAAGTGGCATTAAAATGCTTCAACAGCAATTTACAGACTAATTCAGAGGTTCCGGTGAAGTCCCCCTTTTCTTTAGCCACAGAGTTTACAATTAACTCTAATAAGTGTTGCTCAGTTTGCTTCATTATTATTCCCAAAAAGACAGCATAGCAATCGGGTTGACCTCATTCTTAGGAGGTCTTTATCCATTTAAAATCAGGGTAATTATCATACCCATAAGTGTTATACAGAAAAAAACCTGTATATAGGAATAAACAAAAGGTCTATCCCAAAAGTATTAGTGTTACGAAGGTTACACTTACGACATAAAATTGCAAGATGTAACCCTTAAATTTAGATTGTAACCAAGAGTTTTCGCTTTTACAGACTGTTTTCTAACTGAAAAATCATTTTTTCAGCTGTAAATTCAAACTCAATAAACACCGTG
Source organism: Shewanella sp. 10N.286.51.B7 (assembly GCF_002873615.1). NCBI lineage: Bacteria > Pseudomonadati > Pseudomonadota > Gammaproteobacteria > Alteromonadales > Shewanellaceae > Shewanella > Shewanella sp. 10N.286.51.B7. The sequence continues at coordinate 61,326 of NZ_MCUF01000024.1, read as the reverse complement.
ATGTGATTGTCGGTTTCATCAAAACGAGTGTTAACAGAGTCAAAACGTGTTTCTGCTTTTTCAATAATCGCCTGAGCATCCGCTAAGGCTGTTTCGCCTTCAACTTGCAAAATCAACTGTGTATCTTGTTCATCGATCACAGTACCGATATCAACAAATGAACCACAATCATTACAGCTATCACTAACTTGAACGTCTTGCTTAGTAATCGTTTTAATCATATTAATCGCCTTTCACTGCTATAAAGCGTCAGCATAACGTAAAAACTGTCATTTATTATCTAGCTAGTTCACACAATTAGCAGAACATAATATTCAACAAATGTGACAACAACAATCATTACAGTTTAAAAATCAAGCAACTGCATAAAGCTGGTTTGCTAAAGTCTCACTTATTTTACGCTGAGTGGCTAATTGATCTAAGAAATGAATTTGATTTATTTCTGTAATTTCTGGAACTGATTGTTGGTGTTTTAATTTAGTAAGCTCATCGCAATTAGCCAAAACGATTTGCATTTCATCCTCATATTGCCCGCGAGTCACTAATGCTTCGGGTTTTAAAGCTTGTTGTAAATGAAATTGCGATACCCCGCCGCGTTGAAAATCAGTGGCGTTATCTATAGCTTGCTGTTGTGATAAATCACATACGAGTTGTTGAGCTTGAGGTAACTGAAAAGTTTTGTATAGTTTTTCATCGACATTGAGTTCTTTATCAAGTTGAAATTGTGACATGTCACGAGCATCAACAGACAACATAGATAAAAGAAGGCCAAATTCACCACGACGATCATGTTCAATCGCATCATTTAAACGATTGCCCAGTTGTAGTTCATTGACTAAAGGAAACTCAATTTGCATATAAAAACATCATTAATTACTGCGATTGTTATTTTATCGACCACTTGAACAAATACTTGAGAGTTATTTTCGATTTTGGCTTTACTTATATTTAATTCGTGACTATTATTCTCGCCGCAATTGAGGAGGGGTTCCCGAGTGGCCAAAGGGATCAGACTGTAAATCTGACGGCTCAGCCTTCGAAGGTTCGAATCCTTCTCCCTCCACCATTTGCACCAATGATAAATATACCGTTTCGTGGAGGGGTTCCCGAGTGGCCAAAGGGATCAGACTGTAAATCTGACGGCTCAGCCTTCGAAGGTTCGAATCCTTCTCCCTCCACCATTTATCGGTATGGTTATTATTAAAAATAAATTGTTGTGGCCAACAATTTTGCATAAAAAGTAAGACAAGTAAGAAAATGTGGAGGGGTTCCCGAGTGGCCAAAGGGATCAGACTGTAAATCTGACGGCTCAGCCTTCGAAGGTTCGAATCCTTCTCCCTCCACCACTTCTTATGCTTTAAAATGAAATCTCATTTTATTCTTTATTTCTTGATTAAGTCTGCTCCGTTTTTAAACTGATATTTTTTGTTTGATCTTGTTCACATTAACCAGAACGCCTTCTATTACCTAACTGTAAATTAATGATTTTTACCTTTCATCAGCTAAAACATCCTTTAAGCAAAATATAAATAAGACTATGATATTGATCTCTTTTCATTTAAAGGTTCCATTATGTCTAAACAATGGGTTAAACAGGCAATCGCCAAAATTGAAGCGGACTTTCAGAGAAGCGCTGACACGCACTTAATCAAATTAGACCTTCCGCAACTTGATGGCATCGATATTTACCTTAAAGATGAAAGCACTCACCCAACTGGCAGTCTCAAACACCGATTAGCTCGATCATTGTTCTTATATGCCATATCCAACGGCTGGGTAAACGAACATACCAGTATCATAGAGTCATCATCAGGCAGCACTGCCGTATCAGAAGCATATTTTTCACGTTTATTAGGTCTACCTTTTATTGCCGTCATGCCTTCATCGACCGCAAAAACCAAAATTGAGCAAATCGAATTTTATGGCGGCCAATGCCACTTTGTTGATCATAGCAGTAAGATATATGCAGAATCTCAACGTTTAGCAGAGGAATTAAATGGTCACTATATGGATCAATTTACTTATGCTGAACGTGCGACCGATTGGCGTGGTAATAACAACATCGCTGATTCTATATTTAATCAAATGCAAAAAGAGCCCTATCCAATTCCTGAATGGATTGTGATGAGTCCAGGCACTGGTGGCACATCCGCTACCATAGGGCGTTATTTGAACTATCAGCAATTATCGACCAAGTTATGTGTTGTAGACCCAGAAAACTCGGTCTTTTATGACTACTATCATCAAGGCGATCAATCAATCACGTGTGAAAATGGCAGTAAAATTGAGGGTATTGGTCGACCAAGAGTTGAGCCTTCATTTATTGCAGGTGTTGTAGATGACATGAAAAAAATTCCAGACGCTGCTTCTCTTGCAACCATGAATTGGCTTGCCAAGTTGATTGGAAGAAAAGTCGGTCCCTCTACAGGAACTAATTTATACGGTGTGCTGGAACTTGCCTGCGCAATGAAACAAGCAGGCCAAACAGGTTCGCTAGTGACGCTTTTATGTGATTCAGGTGAACGTTATCTTGATACTTATTACAATGCACAATGGATTGATAACAATATCGGCTCAACAGCGCAGTATGATGCATTGTTAGAAAAGTTTAATACGTCTGGTTCACTTAAATAGTCTCGCTTACTCAGATAGTCTAGCTTACTCAAATAGTCTAGCTCCCTCAAATAGCCTATTTATTGACTGATTAGTTTGCATAAAAAAACCGCTTAATAGCGGTTTTTTTTATAATCAGAATGCTGAGTAACTTAACGTGAAGTTCTCTTGTACAACTTATTAATCAATATCTAAATACTTATGTGTTTGGATTGATAATCGCCAGTTACGTGCAATACAGGTTTTCATCGCAAGTTCAGTCGCTCTTGGCTTTTGACTGATTGGTTGTAAACAAATGGTTTTACCTGTGGTATCTATTGGGTTTAACAATTCATCCAATTCATCGATATGTTTTTGAGTTGCTATAGGATGTTTTATTTCATTTGCACGCATTAATGCTTGATCAAGTACGGCATAACCACCCTTCATGTTCACTTTTGGCGATACGGTAACCCAAACGTCTTTATGACAAATCACATCAAATGTGCCACTGGTTTCAATTTGTATATCGTAACCTGCGTCAATCAATTCATTGGTTAATGCTGATAAATCATATAAACATGGTTCTCCGCCCGTTAGAACAATATGCTTTGCGGTAAATCCTTTCGCTTTAAAGGCATTAATAAGGCTTGATGCATCATGTTCAGACCAGCGGCCGATAGTGCCATCAACTTGAATAACTTGTTCTTGTGAGACGTTGTTTTCAGCGAGTACTTCCCAGGTTTGCTTGGTATCACACCAGGAACACCCTACAGGACAGCCTTGTAGGCGAACAAAAATCGCTGGTACGCCAGTAAACGTTCCCTCGCCTTGGATTGTTTCAAACACTTCGTTTACTGGATAATTCATGTAAATGCCTTACTTTTAAAAAGTGCAGATAATTATCTGCTATATAAAGAGTATGTTTTGTTTCGAGGGCGCATTTATAGATGATTTTCAATGTAGCTGCAAGTTTTTGCTATCGCTTGCTGCAATAAGATAAAATAGCGGGATAATGTATTTTTCAAACTCATACCGAGTCATTCTTAAACAACTGAGGTTCAGTTTGTTTAATAACAAGCCGATATGAGTTTTACAGTGAGATTTTATGTCAAAAGCAATCGTTGTTTTTAGTGGTGGTCAAGATTCCACAACGTGCCTAATACAGGCAATGACAGAATATGATGAAGTTCATGCAATAACCTTTGACTATGGTCAACGTCATCGTCAAGAGATTGAAATAGCTCAATCATTAGCTAAACAGCTTAATATCGCCAGTCACAAGGTCATGGATGTCAGCTTATTGAACGAGCTCGCTATTTCAGCGTTAACTCGAGATGCAATTCCTGTCTCACATGAACTGATGGAAAACGGTCTACCAAGTACGTTTGTCCCAGGTAGAAATATTTTGTTCTTAACTCTTGCTGGTATTTATGCGTATCAGCTAGGTTGCGACGCTATTATCACGGGCGTTTGTGAAACCGATTTCTCGGGTTACCCAGATTGTCGCGATGAATTTATTAAGTCCATGCAACAATCACTGGCATTAGGTATGGATAAGCCACTTAAAATTGTGACGCCATTAATGTGGCTAAACAAAGCTGAGACTTGGGCACTGGCAGATAAGTACCACTCGTTATCATTAGTAACTGAAGAAACCCTCACTTGTTACAACGGCATTAAAGGCAGTGGCTGCGGAGACTGCCCTGCGTGTTTATTACGTCAACGTGGGTTGGATGATTATCTTAGTAATAAATCTACTGTGATGGCGTCTTTAGAGTCTAAGCAATAACGTTATTCGAATTATTTGATTCTAATCAGAATCGTTATCAAAGATTAAAATTTATTCTTAGCTACAATTAACACTATGACTCGATTTAAATGGATTTTACTATGCCAAGAAGCCGCAACAGCAGTGCAGGAACCTACTATTTCGCACTAGTAATCAGTGTCATTTGCACTGTGTTATTTGTCTCAACGATGACACCAATGGCAAACATAAACATTGATGCTTTACTCAGTTATCGTTACGACAATATCGCTGCTGGTGAACTATGGCGGATTGCGACTGGCAACTTACTCCATACTAACCTATGGCATTTGCTAATGAACTTAGCTGGTTTTTGGGTCATTTTGTTTTTACATGAGATGCACTACAAAGGTCATGCTAGCAAGTTTATGGGATTGTTTTTCAGTTTATGTATTCTTGAAGGCCTAGGTTTGTACTTCTTTTATCCAGAACTTAAAGGATACGTCGGTTTAAGTGGTCTACTGCACGGCTTATTTACCTTTGGTGCGTTATTAGACATCCGAAAAGGGTATATTTCAGGCTACTTATTACTCGTCGGAGTCTGTCTTAAAGTGGCTTATGAAATGTACTTTGGCGCGAGTGAAAGTGTTAGCTCACTGATTAATGCAAGAGTCGCCACTGAATCACACTTCATTGGTGTACTTAGCGGATTACTTTGTGGTCTTGTTTGGTTGCCTCTTATCAGATTTTTCAAACATCAGAAATTGGTTTCTGGTTAGAGCGAATAAATTAAATGGGTGCAATTTCACCCATTTTTGTTTGATACTTTAACCACAAATTAGGTAGATGCAAAATATCATCGGTTGAGTGATGTTTGATATACATTAGGCCGCCACACTTGCATTAGAATTTCTGGATTATCTATAGGTAAATATCCAAATTGGGCATAAAGGCCATGTGCATCTCGTGTGGCTAACATCATTCTACGAAAATCTTTAATCTGTTCATGATTCATAATGGTATCGATAAGCCATTTGCTTAATCCCTTGCCCCTGTATTCATCAATAATAAACACATCTGCTAAATAACCAAAAGTTGCATGGTCCGTAATTAATCTTGCAAAACCGACTTGTTGATTTGATTCAGTTAGCACGCTAAAACAACTTGAATGCTCTATCGCTTTTTGCAACACCGCCATCGGAATATCTTTAGCCCAATAAGAGTGAGTGATAAATTGATGAATGATGTTGATATCAATATCATTTTTATCTGTGCTAATTTTAAAGCCTTTCACTTGGAGGTCTTTTCTATCACTGCCGCTTTTATCCATGCCATCACGCCTTACACAATTAGTCATTAGGTTTTATTTACAGAATGTTCAATCAGGCTCTTTGTATAAGCAAGTAAGGCTTTATCGTCCATCCTTGACGACTTTGCTAGGCCATTTAACACACCTAGTTGATCAGCCTCTGAGCGATGCTGGCCTAGTTTCAGTTTTCCCTCAGCATGGGTAATTTCAATTTTAAAACCCACGATGGCTTTAGCGAGTTTTTGCTTATATTCCTCAGGAATAAAACCGCCACTTTCAGTTAATGACGGCTCATAATATTGAATCGTGTCTGAAAGTATTTGTAAGGTATCTTCGCTGCTCGTAAGACTTATATGCCCTTTTACATGCACAGCAGCATAATTCCAGGTCGGCACCGCTGGATAACTGTCATACCATGTGGGAGAAATATAGCCATGAGGGCCAGAAAACACCGCTAAAATAGCTTGGGTATCAAAAGCTTTCCAATGACTATTCGCTTTAGCAAGATGACCATATAAAGTGCCTAGTTCTCCTTCATCACGTTTTAATAATAAAGGGAGATGTGAAGCCGTTAAGTCTTGAGTGGTTAAAATGGCAAAGCTGAATTCATCTATAAAGTCATGGATCTGTTCAAGTGATTCCATTTGTAAGTTCTTAGGTATATACATATTGCTCCCTGCTATATAAAAAGCTTATATAAAAGCTTATATAAACTCCCTATGCTACGTGTTTAGGTTAACTTTTTATCTTAATACTTATCCTTTGAATAAATAATCTTACTTAACTAAGTTAATGTTATTTAGTCTCTAAGTAACAAGCCAAACGCTGCTGTAATGGCAAAATGGCATCTTTGTCATTCATATATTCTTCAATCGACATTAATTGCCAATATTGACCTTCATCTCCAAAGTGAATCGACTCAATCTCTAGCTGTGTCGCCTGTGCAACAAAGAAGAATGAAATACCATCAGATGTTTGATTAATGGCTTGTTGTTTGTATATCAACCTCTCAGTAGGTAATGCAATAGAAAATTCTTCATGCAATTCACGTAACACACATTGTTCAGGCGTTTCATTTCCTTCACGCCCACCTCCAGGAAAGTCCCACATATTTGCAAACGGAATTGAACTGATATTATCACGTAGATAAACCACTAATTGCTCGTTATAAAACAATGCCAATTTACAACCAGTGAATCCTTGTTCGTTACTTTTGTCATTGTCGTTGTCGTTGTCGTTGTCATTGATAATTAAATTCAACATCGTTAAATAATCCCTTAAAAAACAATAAAAAAACCAGTGACTAGCACTGGTTTAGTAAACTGGTTTTAATAAAAGCACAAGTTACGCGATAACAATAAACCCAACGAAAGTAATGGCCGCTGCAATCAGTGTATAAGGTAGCTGAGTAACAGCATGACTCACCAAGTTACACCCTGCACCTTGCGCTGCAAGTACAGTCGAATCACTATAAAAACAAGCCTGGCTACCAAAAGATGAAGCTGATAATAGTGCGCCAATCACCAAAGGAATATCAGCATTAACAGCTTGTGCTAATGGCATAACAATCGGTATAGATACCGCAAATATTCCCCAACTAGAACCTGTAGCAAACGCGAGTATTGCCATAGCAATAAATACCACAGCCGGTAACAGCTGCGCTGTCATATATGGGCTTAAGCTTTCAATGACAAATTGCGGTAGCAATAATTGATCGCATACATCTTTGAAAATAAATGCTGCGATAACGGTGCCGATTGCAGGCAGCATACTTTTAAAGCCATCAATCATTTGCTCCATCATCTCTGCAAATGGCATGAGCTTTTGTACTGCGTAATAAGGAATAGTTATCACCATTGTTGCTAATAAACCTAACCAGACATCAATGTCAAAATACACAGTAAAGCCTACCAACATGATTATCGGCACTAGAAAATTATGTAGTTTCCCCTGATGATCAGCAGTTTTAAATTCATCTTCCATCGCTTTAACAGCGTAATCATTACTGGTTTGAATATCCGCAGATTCATCGACAGGGATCCCAATACCTTGGCGTGCTTTTAATTCAGCTTTTTTCATCGGCCCAATTAAAGGAATAATACCTAAAATAACCAGCGGCACCATGATGACAGCAACCCAGGCATACAGCATATAAGGTATCGCTGACATATATACACTGATTGCTTGCCCCGTTTCTGCAATGCCATTGTCTACCAACAAGCCGCCAAAAAATACCGCCCAAGTTGACAATGGTACTAATACACAGATTGGCGCAGCAGTTGAATCAACTACATACGCTAGCATTTCACGAGAAATTCGAAACTTGTCAGTCACTCGCTTCATGGTTTCACCCACTGTAAGCGCATTCAAATAATCATCAATGAATATGGCAACACCCAATACAAACGTCATCAACAAAGACGATTTAGGGCCTTTGGCGACTTTTAATGCGTTTTTACCAAAGGCAAATGCACCGCCTGTTCTAACCAATAAAGCAATCAAAGCACCAAAAGTACCACACACTAAAATAAGCCAGCCGATGGTTTCATCTGCCATGACTTTAAGTGATATTTCTGAAAAGTTATTTAATGCTTCTGTTGGCTCAAGCATCAATAAACCCACAACAGCACCTATCACCAAAGCGAGAATAGGTCTTCTTAATAAAATTGCTAATATCAAAACAACCACAGGCGGGATCAAGCTGATCGCAGATGGCTCTGTCATGACGTCTTTCCTTGTTTAAATTTGATTTTGAAAAATGGAGATGCAAAATAATGTCGTTATGTCTTGGAGTCAACAAAAATAAAACATAAACAGCAAATAAAATAAGAATTTTTGACAAAGAAATCAACTATGAATAATTCATCATGACTGAATAAGCAGTCACCATATCGCAGGTAACTGAATAAACAGTCAAGGTTATAGGTTTGTTCTTATTGAAACGTGGAATTTAACGAGCAATAAACGTCACATCAAAGCGCCCTAAACCGCCGTATTCGAGTTTAAGAGGTACATCTAGTGCCATTTTAACCACACCATAATACGAACCAGTAATGATTGCTTGGCCAGCTTGCAAACTAATCCCTCTTTCACTTAAATGATTTACTAACCAATACAAAGGGTTTTGTGGCAAACCACATGGGTGCTCTCCCACTACATTTTGTTGTTGTTCACCTTGTTGAAGTGACAAAGCAATATTAGACGCACTATAAGCTAAAGATTTTTCAATTTCAGGCCCCAAATATAGCCCCTGATTGCTTAAGCCATCTGCCAAGCGTTCAAAGTGATTAGCTGGATAGTCCTTTGTAAACCTTGGTTGTATAAGCTCTAAAGCCATTCTAGTTTCACCAACAGCCTTATCGATTTCCGCTTCTGAGTATACTTTACCGCTGGGTAAATCTTCAGTTAAAACAAAAGCAATTTCAGGCTCAATAAGAGCCTGATTGTTCACTGGTGCTATTGGGCATATTGTTTGTTCAACAACACTTTCACCAAGTAACGGCGCCACAATAAGACTGCCATCGTCACGTGGGGTTAAGCACTTCCAGCCAACCACAGGATGTTGATGCATTTCAGCCATAATCTGCTGCACTGTTATCGCTTCAGATAACGAATCAGGTGCAGTAGTCTGTGACGTTTCAGCAACAGGCTTAGCAGCACCTCGTTGCATTAATAAATGTTTGGCATACCCAACTAGTTTGTCTGAAACCGTTAGTTTGTTTGTAAGATTGTTTGAGTCAGAATGAGCCACACTGGATCCTTGTGTAATAGTTAACTTGAATCATCTTTTGATTTTAAATAGTGCGTTGACTATTTAACTATGAAATAGCGATTAATAGTTGGAATCTGTTCTATAAAGTTAAACATATGATGTTTAACTGTGCAATGTGAATTTTTTCAAGGACAGTTATTAAAATCGCAAATCAGCTGACTTAATTTAGATACTCAGAATGTTACTGAAACAGAAACACAAATAGCATGGATATAGAGGCTAAACATAAGGAATAGACTTAGCGGAGCGAAATAACCTAGTCAAATAGCTGTATCAAAGATCATTATTCATCATAAATAACATCAAAATAAAAAACGGCTCAATCAATGATTGAACCGTTTCTTTGAATACTCAAGCTTTAAAGACTCATTTTACAACACTGCTGTTTATGCCATTAATGCAACCAAACGAGCTTTAGCATCGCTTAATAAGGTTTCTGTTAATGATTGTGCTAATGCACCATCTTTAGCTTTAATTGCATCAAATACTTCTTGGTGAAATGGAATCGATGTTTTGTTTTCAGCATCATTTTGGTTAGTAACCCGAATACTGACTAACAAGGCTGAAAAAATCACGCACTCCATCGAAATGAATAACTCATTATGAGACGCTTTTAAAATAGCACTGTGAAAGTGCGCATCTGCAATCACAAAACGATCCACATCGCTTGTAGACGCTTCCATTTCAGCGAGTGCTTCAGTAATTGCTTGAATATCTTCATCCGTGGCATTTAATGCTGCGAGACTGGCAGCTTTAGGCTCAAATGCGAGTCTAAACTCCATCAATTGAGTTAAAAAGTCAGGATTAAGTGGTGCAGAAAGGTGCCAAGCTAAAACATCATCGTCAAGTAAAGCCCAGTTATTTCTAGGTTTAACACGAGTACCTATTCCTCGGCGTACATCTAATAAGCCTTTACCAACGAGAATTTTTACCGCATCACGAACGACAACTCGACTGACTTGATAGCGTTCAGCCAGTTTATTTTCATCATCAATAAGCGTACCAGGCACAAACGTGCCAGCAACAATCCTACGACCTAACTCTTTTGCTACTTGAACAGGCAAACTCGGTGACATCGAGTTCGTTCTTCTTAAATCGTAGTATGTTAATTCACTCATTAAATATTTTTCCAAAAAGATAACTACATACTATTTATCTGATTTTTGGACAATAGACAACCGTGAATTGTTAATTATTGTTACTTTGAGTTAAAGAAAGGCGAATACTGGCATCATTTAACAGTTTCTCGGTTAATTTTTCAGCTTTATCACCATCTTTAGCTGCAATCGCTTCAAAGACTTCACGATGAAAAGGAACAGAAGCGCCATTATCACGAGGGTCTTTATTGGTGACTTTAATACTGACCAATAAAGCTGAATATATCACTCCTTCCATAGAAGCGAGAAAACTATTGTTAGCTGCTTTCATCACCGATTTATGAAACAAAGAGTCGGCAATAATAAAGTCTTCCGCTGTACCGTCAGCTTTTGCCATACGTTCTACCGCTGATTCGATTTCAGCGAGGTTTTCTTCAGTTGCACGTTCTGCAGCCCATCTTGCTGCTTTTGGCTCAAATGCTAACCTAACGTCCATCAACTGTTTTAAAAACACAAGGTTTGGCGGTGCAGATAAATGCCAAGCTAAAATATCATCATCTAGCATGTTCCATTTATCGCGTGACTGAACACGTGTACCAATACCGCGTCTGACTTCTAGTAAACCTTTGCTTACTAGAATTTTAACGGCATCACGGACGACAACACGACTGACTTGATAACGAGATGCCAAGGCATTTTCATCATCAATAAGACTGTGGGCTTCGAATGCACCAGAAACAATGCGACGACCGAGTTCTTTAGCAACTTGTACTGAAAGACTAGGCGACATTCCTTGGGTGCATTTTAAATCGTAATATATTAATTCACTCATAGGTTAAATATAAACATAGTATGTTTAAGGTGTCAATTGAAACAATCTATGATTGAGACTTAATAATATATTGACTTCACATTAGATAAATTGATGCTTTGGGTGATAAGCAGAAGTAACTAAAAAAATAGCAGCCGTTCGGCTGCTAAAGCTACAACAGATACTTACTAGGAATAAGTATAAAGGAAAGCAAAACAACACTATTTGTATAAAGCGACAACAGACAAGTTCAAAATCATCTCTGAAATGACTGAACTAATACAACTCACTGAACTCAGTTTACGGCATTATTGAACTCTAAAGATTTGGCTTAGTGAACTGTTAAGGTACTTTTATAACCTTGGACATATGCCATAGCGTTATGCTTAACTTGCTCAACACTCATCCCAGCTTTATATAAGCCGCTTCCTAAACCAAACCCACTGGCACCTGCATCAATAAATGCTTGCATAGTGTCTGGTGAAACGCCACCTACGGGTAAAATTTGGATGTCAGGCAATACAACTGACATCGCTTTTAACCCTTTGGGGCCAAGAGTATCAGCAGGAAATAACTTTAAAGAATCCGCACCTGCATGAATGGCTGCATAAGCTTCAGTAGGATTAAAAAAACCTGGAACACAATAAAGATTCTTAGCTTTACTGTACTTAATAATTTCAACGTCAGCATGAGGCGATATAATTATCCGACCGCCAGCAAGTTCGACTTGATCAACTTGCTCTTTGGACACCACCGTACCGGCACCGATCACAAGATTTTCACCGTACTTATCACTTAATAACTTAATGCTTTCGTAAGGTCGTGGCGAGTTGAGCGGTACCTCAATCACTTTATAGCCTTGTTCTACTAGCACATCTGCAATAGCGATAACTTCTTCAGGTGTCACACCACGTAAGATGGCAACTAAAGGTAATTCATTTAATGCATCTTTTAACGAAATAGCCATTAACTTGCTTCCTTAGATATAATTAAATTCGCCTGTTTAGCAATCGACAACATCCCAAGGGCTGATGCTTTAGCACTGCTCACTGTAGTCGACAAATACCCCAACTCTTTTAACGCTTCGCTATATAGGTTGTTTAGTTGAGAGCTGCCAATGAGATAAATATGTTCTAGGTTTGGCGATGAGGCTAAAACCGAACAAAGTTCTGATCCAATAAGTAAACCTGAAAGATAGCTAGTCACATCATCATCGGCTAAACGCTGCTCTAGCCTCAGTGTTCTGGCACTAAAAAGGTGATGCAGTAAGCCACCTTCACGCTGGCTTGTATGCACCCCTTGTAAAAAACCGTCCATATCTATTTCTTCAATATGCGATTCAGCACTTTTATCTAAACCTTTACCCAAAATGCTATGCTCAAGCACGATGTTGAACATCTCACCCGTCATATGCGTTGATAAATCATCTATCAAGGTATGGCCATGGTCGCTTTTCGCCATTCTTATCCATTTGGAGTGAGTGCCGGGTAAGCAAAACACTAATTTTTCAAGCTGGGCGTTATTTAAAAGGCCTAACTCATGTTCAATCAATGACACCGCGCCAAACACTTGCACTTCTTCACCGCGCATAACATCTGGTTGTAAATTAGATGTTTGGCATTTGAAACCTGGAACAATATGTAACTGTAACCCTGCTTGATTGTTCACTGCCTGTAATTGAGTTGCTGCTTGTTTAGCATCAGCAGGACACTCGACATAGCCTGCATCACACCAACCTTGTGCACTGCCGACCATGCCAGCCATTAATACAGGTACAACATTTTTCTGCGCACTAATGTCATTCAACCAAGGTTGAATTTGTTCAAGTAAAGCAGGTTCAAATTGCGCTTTTTCAAGGCACAACATACCTTGTGGTGACGTCACTTCGGACAAAATATGGCCACTTTTATCCAATAAGAAGGATCTAAAGTTACTACTACCCCAATCAACCGCTATAAGTGCAGGTTGAGGCGATGATGCATCTATCATGGGAGAATTCTCTAGAAAGGTTAATTAATGACTTCGTAATGTTTAATAAAGTCAGGATCAGGTTCAACACCAATCCCTGGACCTTGAGGTAAGGCAACACTGCCGCCACTGTCTTTTACTTGCTTTAAGATATTAAGCGGCTCTTTAAGTAAGTCTTCACGAAAACGATTCGGTGTAGTGTCATATTCAAGCATGGGTTGTACTGGATGCGCAGCCCCCGGTAAATCAGGTAATGCAGCTAGTAAATGAAGATTTGTACCGACGGCAATTGCTGAGCCCCAAACATGATTAATCACTGGGATAAAATGAGCATGAGCCATCGCTAAAACTTTTTGGTATTCAGTAATGCCGCCAAGTGCGCACACCTCAGGTTGCAGTAAGTCTACACAACGGTTTTCAATTAAGTCTCTAAAGCCCCAACGGGTAAACTCAGCTTCGCCACCTGCGATGGTCATATCCAACGCTTCACATAAATCACGATAACCTTGCTTATCTTCAGGAGCGACAGGTTCTTCAAACCAGTGAACACCTAAATTTTGTAGCTCACGCCCCAATGGAATCGCTTCTCTAGCAGTATAAGCATGATTCGCATCAACCATTAGACGCATATCGTTACCGATGCCTTTTCGTACAGCTTCTACGAGTTTAATGTCCCTATCAGGACTTAGACCGATTTTCATCTTAGTCGCAGTAAAACCCATTTCTTTAATACGAGCACTTTCATCGGTAAATCGAGCTTCTAAGTCATCAAAACGTTGTAGCATCATGCCGTAACCGTAGGCTGGAATACGCTCTCTAAATGCCCCGCCAAGTAGTTTATACACCGGCTGCCCATGAAACTTGCCTGCAATATCCCACAAAGCGATATCTACACCCGACAATGATTGGATAGGCATTCCCTTTTGGCCATGATCACGCATCAGGTTGTAGACCTTGTGCCAAATTACTTCCCTATCCAGTGGATCCATGCCTAGAATCATCGGCTGTATTACTTTTTCAACAATAGTTTTATTGGCAAAAGCAATACCGCCACCGCCAAAACATTCCCCCCAACCTGTAATACCTACATCAGTAATGACTTCAACTAAATGGGTCGTTCTTTGGGCGTAGTATTGCTGCGAATAACCTAATTCTTCTTCAAGATCGTATTGCAATACGTGGCTTTTTATTTCAATAATTTTCATCGAATAACTTCCTGGTAATACCGAATCAGCGATACTGAGACTTTTGCTAAGTAACTAATAAAGAACTATTGCTAAAAACTAAACGGCACGAGAGACTCGTTTGTAAGCAAGGTAATCGTCCAGCGCTAGCAAGGAACAATCGACTCCAACTCCAGATTGCTTAATACCAAAATGAGGCAAATTAATCGCATATTTAATGCCATTCACTTGTACTTCTGCAAATCGTAGCTCATCAGCAAACCGCGTAACTCTGGCTTCATTAGTCGTGAAAATAAATGATGACAGGCCTGCCTCAGTGTTATTAGCTTCAGCTAAAACCTCATCATCTTTACTGAAAGTCATGATACTGATAACAGGTCCAAACACTTCCTCTTTAGCAATATCCATCTCAGGAGTGACACCACACAAGACAGTTGGGCTATAAAAATAGCCTGTTTCATGTCCTTCGGGCTTACCGCCACCCGTTAGTAACGTGGCACCTTTAACAATCGCATCTTGTACCAGTGCATCGATTCGGTGCCATGATGAAGCATCCATAACAGGTCCCATATCAATATCAGCTGTTTTATCAAAACCTACTTTGACAGAATGAGCACGGGTCAAAATCATTTCAATAAACTCATCTGCAATGGATTGTTCAACAAGCACCCGATTTGGTGTGACACAAATCTGACCTGCGTTCGCGAATTTCACGCCACAAATCACGTCTGCAGCATTGTTTAAATCAGCATCAGCAAAGACTATTGCAGGGGCATTACCGCCTAATTCCATTGAGTAGCGTTTAATGGATGTGGCGCCCGTTGCGATAACATGTTTACCGACATTGGTAGAACCAATTAAAGTTAACACTGAAGGGATAGTTGATGCTGAAATTGCATCGCCCACTTTATGATCCGGACCAGAAATAATGTTCACCACACCAGCTGGTAAGCCTATTTTTGCGCATAATTCACCAACGGCGTAAGCAGATAAAGGAGTTTTAACTGAAGGTTTAATGACAATCGGACAGCCCGCAGCCATTGCGGGGCCAATCTTGTAGGCAAGGTTTAGTAGTGGAAAATTCCAAGCTAAAAATGCTGCTGCCACACCCACAGGCTCACGTCTAAGTTCATGAGTATGAGTGCCCTCTTTATCTTCAAGTGTTTCTTGCTCAAGGTTCAACATAGCGTCGGCGTAAAAATTTAAGCTATCCACCAACATTTGGTAATCATCTTTTGTTGATGACCAAGGTTTTGCCATTTCAAGATGGATGCACTCTCTAAGATGTTGTTCGTTTTCAATCACAGCATCACGCAATTTGTACATCCAATCGGTTCTTTGTTTAATCGAGGTTTTAGACCAAATTGGAAATGCTTTATTTGCAGCCGCTAATGCTTGTTCAGCCTGGGCAATATCTGCTGCTGCAATACTGCCAACAGGGGTTAGAGTTGCAGGGTTGATAACTTCAGTTGTCAATCCACTAGAAACCAACTCACCACCGATATATAGTTGTTTTATAAGCATTAGCACAGCTCCATTTGTATATTTCTAATACGCTATTCGTTAAAACCTGTTACATAAACATCATAAAGCCATGGTGAGTAAAACCCTCTTTACTCACAGATAACACATCTAATGACTAGGCAGTTAACCAATAAAAGAATAAATCGCATAACATAATAAGTATTTAAACATATGATGTTTAAGAGTGCAATATACAAAGCCTAAATGTTTACAAAAATGTTAACAAAACATTTACCTTTGAGGATACAAGTAGGATGTTAAGGATTGCGACTTTGCTGGCGAAGATAAATAACTGGCAGAACTTAGGAAGGAATATTTAAAAAGCGGCAATATTTTAGCTAGCCGATAACAAGCTTCTATAAGGTCTTGCTATCGTTTTATATTAAGGTGCTGAATTAGGCTATAGAATGATATGTTTGAAAAGATAGTAATGCTATTAGTATTTATTTGGACTTACCTTTGGCATCATTTTGACTGCTCACTAAGCGACCTAAATACTCCGACAAACCAACACCTTTGCGAACGGTTTCGGCCCAGTGACTACCTAAGATAAAACCAATAGCTGTGCAAACAGGTAATATCACACCTGTTAACTCTCCAGTTAGATATAGGCTTAATACTGCGCCAATACCTGCACATAATAACGTTGGAGACAGTGCGATTGAAAGCCACAATAATGATTTTACAAACAGTTCTATTATAAGCATTGAAGTTCCTTTTCAAATTAAATACAAGATTTAAACTATCATAAATTCAATCAATTAAGAATAGAATAAGCATGAGACTATGAAAGAAAGGTCCATAGCAGGATAAATTGTTAACGTTAGCATATAGGTGCTGTTAAATAGTAAAAAAGAAATGACCTTAATGAATGTCTCCGTAATAGTGATTGCTTTTCATGTTTAACTTGCGACACAAAGCGAAAGAGATAGGTCTGAACAATTACCCTTTAATAAAGCACTCGATGGACCATTTACGACAACTGTTTGCAAGAAGAACTGCTACAGAATCTCGTTCAACAGCCTCTTTTAATGAATCCGCACTTCCTAAACAAGGCTCTAAGCCAATGACATAAGCGGGCGCTAAATCACTGCCTGACCAACCACAATAATTAAGCCATAAGCCAAAATGTGAAATCTCACCTCGATTAAAGCGAAAACCACACATCTGCTTGCGCTCTGGTTCAAAGAGCGCGACTTCAACCAGTTGATTACTATCTTCAGGTATTTGCCGAACTAACTCATTACTGAATAGTTTACTAGCAAATTGGCTAGATTCAGGCATTACGTCAGCAAGGCTAACCACTTTATCGGTTGATTCACCAAAATAAAGCCAGTTTATGTGTCGTTGTGAGGAATTAAAAAAGTCTTTAAAACCACTGTCAGCCCTGAATTGGTGGATAGATTCAGATAATTGAATAGTCATCCCCCCTTTAGCTGCGAATATAGGGTGCATAGACCAGACAAATGGTAAATCATCTGCTCCGTGATTAGTTACACAATACTCAATTGTAAAATAATCACTTTCAGTACTTAAACTGATGGTTCTCTCAAATGTATACGGTAATTGTTTACTTGTGCAAAGCAGAGTCACAGCTACATACCCATTAATTTCAGCGACTTTGCTAACTTGCCATGGCATACACCATAACTCACCATGATCGGGAATTTTGACGTGACTGTAGTTAGGGTGGGAATAGATTTCCTGGCTAATACTTGGGAAACACTCATCCCAGCCACCTATGTCATTACCATCAACAAACGAATCACCATATTGAGCTTTGCTAAGCTGGCCGTATGGCGTTTGTTGTAGCCATTCATGCTGCATGGTAACGGACTTAAGGGAAATGATTTTGCCCCCAAGTTGAGGCATGACAGTCATAGACACTTGGTTATTAGCTATTGTGATTGCTTCAAAGCCATCAATTTTAGAATAAATTAACTTTAACACTGCAGATTAACGCTAAACACTGTACAGCATGTGCCTATCAAAAAGCGCTCATCGACAATCGCCCAAAACAATGCGCTTTTAATCATGATAAATAACTGAGCGACCACCATCGACGACAAGGCTTTGACCTGTCATAAAACTTGAATCTTGACTGGCTAGAAATAAAGCCGGTTTTGCTATTTCACTGGTAGTGCCGTTACGCTTTAAAGGATGCACCTCAGCCATAGCTTGACGAGAGCTCTGCGGATCGTCAGTTGCGTCCCAAGATTTAAATGCCATTGGCGTTTCAATCATCCCAGGGCAAAGTGCATTCACGCGAATGTTACTGTCAGCAAATTCGACAGCTAAATTACGTGTCAGGCCTATGACTGCATGCTTGGTAACCGCATACGGGAAATAACCGGGTACAATTTTAAACGAGTGCACTGAACCAATATTAACAATACTGCCGCGGCCATTTTGTTTCATGTATGGATACACAGCTTTGCTGCAATACCACATTCCATCGACATTAACTGAAAAACTTTTCTTCCAAGCATCGACCGACACATCATCAATTTGGTTACCAGGACTAATTAAGGCGGCATTATTAATTAACACTGTAGGCTCACCTAATTCCTTAACTGTTTTTGCTACCATTGCATTGACCAAATCTTCATCTGCAATATCTACAAATGCGAAAATAGCCTGATGACCTTGAGCAACCAGTTTATCGACCACTTGTTGACCTAATGTTTGGTTCATATCTGCTACGCAAACTTTAGCCCCCTGCTGACAAAATTCTTCAGCAATAGTGCAGCCAATGCCGTCAGCTCCACCGGTAATAATGGCTACTTCACCCATTAAACGATCAGACATATTATTCTCTTTTTTTTTAATTAGTTAGGTTTTCACACTATGATTAAGAACTGTAAGCAAACCAGTTAACGAGACAGTAAACACCCTGTTAAAGTTAGTGTTAACGCTCGTGTACCAATTCACGCTCAATCGCTTCAATGGTCTTGCCTTTTGTTTCAGGCAAAATCAACGCCATGACAATACAACCGATAAACGCAACGCCGCCATAGTATAAAAAGGTATTCGCAGCGCCCATGTTTTCTAATTGCCACGGGAAAAACTGTTGAATACTCCAACTTGAAATACTTTGCACTAGTGCAGCAAAAGGCAGCGCCACACTTCTCACTCGGCTAGAAAATATTTCAGAGAATATGACCCACATAATTGGGCCAATTGACATATTAAATGCCGCTAAAAATGCGAATAAGCCAAATAAAACAAATGCTGGGTTGATGGTTATTGATTCGTTAATCACCACACCACTGATCAAAGGCAATTCTTTTTTAGTATACACACTGGCCAAATCTGCTTTTAATGCTACATCTGTGTCATAGGTTTTACCCAAAAATGGTAATAATTTGTCAGCATCGACCTGTTGCAGTGCCACTTTTTGAATAACAGGCTGGCTAATTTGATAACTCGCGTTATCAAAACCGTACCAAATTGATCCATGCGCTAACACAATCAATAAAAGGCCTGATACCGTAAGTACTTTCCTACCTAATTTTTCTACGGTAAAAATTGCGACTAAAGTAAACAGTACTGAAACTCCACCTAATACAATAGTTTGTAAAAAAGTATCTTCTACACTCATACCAATTTGCTCAAATACAGTTGGCGCATAAAACAGCACCGCATTCATCCCTGTCGCGCCTTGAACAACGGCATACACAACAGCAATAATAACTAAAAACCGCATTGGTTTGCTAAACAGTAATTTAAGCTGCTGTACGACAGTATTTGTACTGTCTTGTTTAATGGTTTGCTTAATATCAGTCATTAACTCGCTGACTTCACCTTGTGCAGTGATTTGCTCAAATACAGCTTTAGCCTCATCATCTCGCTGCTTGCTCAGTAACCAACGTGGTGATTCCGGGATGGTAAGCAATAACGAAAACCAAATAATATTTGGCACAATCTCGAAGCCGAGCATTAAACGCCAAATATTCTCATCCGTTAATGATTCAATGCTGCCCATAGAGCTAACAAGAAAATAGTTAATAACAAATGCAATCAAACTGCCTAAAGTAATAAGCAGCTGATTAACAGAGACAAATTGACCGCGCTGTTTTGCAGGGGCTATTTCACCAATATACATGGCCGAAACAGTGATTGACGCAAATGCCACTCCACCAATAAACCGCCCTACTACTAGCATTTCATAACTGTTGGCGAATGAAGAAATAACAGTAGATAACGAGTACGTGAGTGCAATGCCAAGCAACACCTTTTTACGACCAAAACGCTGACATAAGCTACCAGTGAAGAACAAAGCTAGAATAACACCAACAATGGCACAACCTACGACGTTACCTGTTTGTAAACTGGTTAACTCAAATTGAGAGCTAACAAACCTCAGTGCTCCAGAAATATTCGCAGCATCTAAACCAAATACAAAGCCACCAAATGCGGCAATCATCGAAAATTTAATCGCTTGAAAGTGCTTATTTTTATCAGTCAGTTTGTTATCGGCCCGCTTATTACCAGTAGACGCCGTTTCTGACATTGTTGTTTCTAGCAAAGTGATATCCCCACATCTTGTTTCTTAATTACCCTGTCAGAAAACATCTTTATATATGCAATAACGCAAATTAAAAGCTGATATTTTCAAATACAAAATAAAGAATGAATCATTCCATTAACAAGATTTAAACATATGATGTTTCAATAGGCAACATGTTTGTTGACTATATTAACATTGGGATATTAACATTGGGATATTAAGTGGAGTGGATACAACTGAGAGCAATAAGGAATTCAAAATAGTTGAATCGACTATCAAATAATCTGACTAATGGTGATGGCAGAGTACAACGATAATTGATTGTAACTTACTTTACTTTTCAGGTTGTTACTACATATATTTTTTACAAAATACACATTTTAAACGTATAAATAGCGGTGAAGAAATCAGTAAAGAAAAACGAAGTTAGGAAGGATAAATTACTCTGCAAATATCTATCGAGTGTATAAGCATAAGCGCAATACTGTTTAGCCGTGTCTTTCAATTGATTGTTATGAACAGGCTGGAGACGATTTTTGTGCTGAAACAACAAGTTTGTAGTCAGATAAAAGTGTTAACTCTGCATAACGTTACGCCTAGCCTATATCTGTATGACTTCATTCAAAATTACTTATTAGTTTCACAAACACTTAAATCAAAATCATCTGGTATTTCGTGTGGCATTTGCTCTACTTGGAAATAACCCCAAACAGAAAATAATATAAATAAGCTAGGTATTAAAAGGTGAAATATTGACTTAGCACTTGCTTTCCAGCCTCGCAGAATTGGAGTGGGTTTATATACTTTTACCCCTTTAGGCGGAAACTGTTTATGAATAATGCCTTTATATCCAAGAGGTACAGTAACCAAACCGATTATGACGGCACTGAATAGCGGTAAACCTACAAATAAAGCATGCCACATGACTGTGATCCCAGAGTAACCGAACAGAGTTCGGCAATGTACAGTATCAACATACTCATTAATAAAAGGGAGGTACCACTTTTCATTAATTATGAGTATCAGCACAGCCAATAGAAGAAATAAAAATATCCTCTTAAACTTTTCAGGTTTTGAGAACTCTTCTGCGTATTCGATAACGCTCTCCTTGTGTAAAGTGTAAAGTGCAAAAGCTTCAACACAGGGCTGATAATGCTAGTCCAAAATGTGTAGCGAAGCGAAACCAAGCTATAGCTAGCTGCTTGATTACGTTGAGTAGCATACTTAGCTCAAATCGCTAATTTGAAGAAGTAGAGTGACCCACAAGAGTGTGAAGATAACACTGTCAGTAATTTACCCCTTTATTAACTGACAGTCTTATTCCGTTAGGTTCACAGCAGGCTCAAATAGCCCTTTGACTTTAGTATCTAACAGGATTGTCGTGCCATGGATATTTGCGGTAACTGGCGCTTCCTCGAGTCCACATTGTGCTGAGGTAGTAAATAATTTATCCGCGAGTTCTCCGCCAAATGCCGGACAAGTTGGTCTTGATGTACCGGTATCTACCCTTTCGAGCTCTTTACCTTCTGGCGAAAGGCAAACTACACAACCACCATCCCATAATGACACCCAAACATTACCCTCTGCATCTACAATCGCACCATCTGGCGACACTGCTGAGTCTGAAAAGTCAAAGAATAGCCTTGCATCTCGACGTCTAAGCTCTGAATCAGAAAATTCATCAACAGGCCAACCTGTAACGGCATCTAAGCTAATCCAATACATTTTTTGCGCGGCAGAATCGGCGTAATATGCGCGCTGACGTGATTTATCAAAGCACATGCCATTGGGAATGGTTAAATCGGTAATTATGGTCTTAAGTTGACCTTGGTAATAGCGATAAAAACAGCCTTTGTTTGGCGTTGCGTCATTATCCATAGTGCCAATCCAAAAACCGCCCCAAGGATCGGCTCTGCCGTCATTACTGCGATTCGAGCTAACTTGATGCTCAACATGCACTATTAACTGCGTTTGTTTCGTATCGAGATTGAATCTATACAAGCCCGTTTCAGTGGCTATGACTAAGTGGTTTTGATCGACCCAACCTATTGCCGTCACCATTTGATCAAACGTATGCTGGCTAGTCTGTTCACCTTTTCTACTCATCAACTGCTTATTAGGGAAGTCGACCCAATATAAAGTGTCAGTTAAAGGGTGCCACAGTGGGCTCTCGCCAACATAATTAACTCTACTATCAAAAACCTGACTGCTCATGTTATTCCTTTGATTCGCCTGTGGTATTTTGCGCCACTTTCAGAATAATTCTGATTACCAATTAGTATGTGAACCATCACGTTTACTTAAATGTGGGGCTTCTGTCTCTATGGGGGTTGCTTGTCTAAATGCCGCTTCATTTACTTCTACACCCAAACCTGGAACATCTGGCAACATAAAAACGTTACCTTCAAGTTCGTGCTGTAATGGGAATAAATTAGTGTCATGGGCTCCGAATGGACTGAATGGTCCTTGATGGGTTTCCATTAAACTAAAATTAGCTAAAGCTGCGGCAAAGTGATTTGTTGCAGCTGTACAGACCGGCCCTAATGGGTTGTGAGGCATCACATCTATATAATGCGCTTCAGCCCACCCTGCGACTTTCATCGCTTCAGTTAGGCCACCAATATTACAAACATCGACACGTAGATATTGAGTTAACCCTTGTTCAATATAAGGTTTGGCCGCCCATTTCGAACTAAACTCTTCACCAATAGCAAACGGAATATTTGTCATGGTGCGCAGTGTTTTATAAGCATCAGGTGATTCATTGCGAATAGGTTCTTCGATAAAGTCCAGCGTATCTGGTGCTAATCGCTGACAAAATGAAGCCGTTTCCGCCACACTTAGTCTATGGTGATAATCAATCCCCAAGGTAATATCTGGTCCAAGAATTTTGCGTAGCTCATTTAAACAACGTGCTGTGCGAGTAATAGACTCTTGTGGTTCAAATAATTTAGGATCGTCAAAGCGACTTGGGATCACTCGAATTGTGGTCCAGCCTAGTTCTATTAGCGCTTTAGCTTCGTTAACGAGTTCATCTAAACGGTCAGGATCTGCCTCAGTATAGCAACAAGCAAAACAAGGAATATTGTCTCGCTGTTTACCTCCTAACAATTGATAAACTGGTACATTTAGCTTTTTACCCAAAATATCGTAAAGCGCAATATCAATTGCTGATATGGCAGCTGTTATTACCCTGCCACCTTCAAAGTAGTGACTTCGATAAAGCTCTTGCCAAATACGACCTATTTGTCTTGCATCTTTGCCTTTTAAAAACTGGGCAAAGTGTTTAACAGCGCCCATCACTGCATATTCACGGTTAGATAAACCAGACTCTCCCCAGCCGATAATTCCGCATTCTGTAACTACTTTTACAAGTAACTGATTACGACTACCAACACAGCCTAGCAGCGCTTCTACAGATTCAATTTTCATTTAAATGCACCATCTAATTATTATCATTATTTTTGCGGTTATTCTGTTCTTGGCGATGACTACACCACAACCAGTTAATCTTCTTGCCAATAATTTAACTTTTTTACGCTAGTTAACTGGCACTTAGCTTACTGCGTCGCTGGCAAACGATATTTATCCATTCTGTCCATATCGTATTTTTCAAACTTACGCTTTAATAACCAGCGCGGACGCTCTAAAGTGAGCTCCCAAGTAAACAAATCTTTGAACATCTTTTTAACGCGCTCAGGCTCTGCTGCTGCAAGATTGTGTTGCTCGCCAATATCATCAGCTAAGTTATATAACTCTGCAGGTCTATCAGGAAAACGAATAAGCTTCCAATCTTGATCGCGAATCACAGCGCGCGTTTCTTTTTTCCAGAACATCTGTTGATGCGGTCGACTTACATTGTCGCCGTTTATATAAGGCAGCAAATCAACGCCGTCAGTATCTGTTACTTTATCAGCACCACCTGCGGCTGCAACAAAAGTAGGTAATAAATCTAAGGTACTAACTGGATAGTCATAACGTTGATTAGATTTAATTTTTGCTGGCCAGCTCATGATAAATGGCACACGGATCCCACCTTCTAAATGATTAGATTTCGTGCCTGCTAATGGTGCATTGTTCGATGCGTTTTTATCGGTTGGACCACCATTATCATTGGTAAATACCACGATAGTATTATCAGCTAAATCGAGTGCTTCAAGTTTGTTCATCACTATGCCGGTTGCTCTATCCATGGCTAAGGTCATGGCGGCTAACTCTTGTTGTTTTCCCGATAATTTTGGGAATTTAAGTAGATCATCAGGCTTTGACTCCATCGGAGTGTGCACAGCATTAAAGGCAAGATAGATGAAAAATGGATCGTGTTTATTTTGCTCAATAAAGTCTGCAGCGGCTTGGCCAAGAATGTCCGTTAAGTAGCCTTCTCTTTCTTCAAAATGGCCTATTCCGCGTTCTAGTTGTTTGTCATACATAGTGCTGTTAGGGTCATTTTCAATTTGTTTTGGGTATTTAAAGTAACTGCGATCGCCACCTCTAAAACCTAAAAACTCGTCAAAACCGCGGTTTAATGGATGGAACCGTTCGGCGCTGCCTAAATGCCACTTACCCAATACGGCAGTTTTATAACCTTGTTCTTTTAAGTAGTCTGCCATGGTTGTTTGATCAACTGGCAAGCCCATTTCAGGCCCTAATAACGCTGAGTTATCACTCATAAAACCCGGTACGTTGATTTCTTCGTAGCCAAATCTTTGCTGATATTTACCTGTCATTAATCCAGCTCTCGATGGACCACAGGTTGCATCACTCACATAGCCTTGACTAAAAATAACCCCTTGCTCTGCAATATTGTCTAAATGCGGGGTTTGCATGATTTGACTGCCTTGAAAGCCAAAGTCGCCATAGCCGGCATCATCGGCAAAAATGAGAATGATATTTGGTTTGTCAGTCGCAGTAGTGAGCTTCGCTTCAGACTGTTTCTGTGTTTGTTGTCTCGTCTCACCTTGCGCATAGACGTTAAGGGTTAACAGGCTAGACAATATCACTACGCTTTTGATTATTCTTACTTTCATTTAGAAACTGCTCCATGTATTCACAACGACTGTCATCGTTAATATTGTTTGTTCGCGCAAAGCTGTCTAATGAAGCGTTGGCTCATAATGACTAGCCATGTTTGGCACTTCTACAAACGGTGCCAAACTTCAACTATCAAAATCAGTGACAAATCACGCCAGGTAAGCAGCTAAACCTCGTCTAAAGTATTAGACCAAGTTTGCCTCACATTAACTTAACAATTAACAAACAGTAAAACGTTACAAATATTTAAACATATGATGTTTGCACTTGTAAACAGTATGTTGTACCAACCAATCATTTATGGCACAACAAATGGAGACTAAAGAGCATACATTTGGTGCGATCAATACTTTTTACCCTGTAATTATAGAAACTTAAATTTATTTTCTCGGAATATATATCAAACAAAAATATTAACTAAAAGCCTATTACCTTTGTTGATACAGCAAACATTTCATACAAAAATCGCCAAAATTTTAACGAATTCCTATTCGATTGAAGAAGTTTTTTTAACAAATTTCATTTACAAAACCACCACAAAACCCGACAATTTCTCTGATAAATGATAATAAATCAATGCTATAGCACCGTAATAACAACAAATATTTAACATGTTGCACATTTAAACATCATATGTTTAAATACTTCATATGAACTGTATTGCTTGTTTTTTATACATATACTAACAAGCTTATTTAAATACGCTGTAAACATTAAGTCGTGGTTTACCAAGTTCTGATTTGTATGGGGGGGGAATTTATTTCCCGCAATAAGACATAAATAATAAATACACGGAGTAAGAAAATGCCTAAATATAGTAAATTGCATAAAGCAATATTGCTGGCTGGTTGTTCTTTTGCAGCCTTCTCAAGCAACCTATATGCTGCGGAAGTTGTAGATGCGCCTAATGAAGAAGCGGTTTCAACTAAAGACATTGAAGTCATCATGGTAAGCGCGCAAAAACGTGAGCAGGCACTAAAAGATGTTCCCGTCTCTATTGAAGTTTTGGATGGTGATTTAGTCGAAAAAATGGGTGTCCAAGACGGTTTCGACCTCGTTAAATACCTACCGGGCTTTGGTATCGATGACAGTACTGAAATTAGAACAACAACATTAAAAACCCGTGGTATTGGTACTTTTACTAACTCTATCGGTTTGCAATCTTCAAACCTTGTGGTTATTGATGGTGAAGTATTACCCCGTCAATCTATGCTAAACCTTGCGGTTGCCGATGTTGAACGTGTTGAAGCGTTACGTGGTCCTCAAGGCACCTTATTTGGTCAAAACACCTCAACCGGTATGCTGCATTATGTGACCAAAAAGCCTAATTTAAATGGCGTTAGCGGTAAAGTTAGAACCGAACTCACCCAAGACAATGGTATAAATGTTAGTGGCGTAGTGAATGTGCCATTCTCTGACAATTGGGCGTTTCGAATGAACGCACAGTGGAGCGAAGTTGACGGTTGGATTGACAATACAATGCCAGGTCATGAAGATTATAAAATAGGTGAAAAAGATCAATCAGGTTTACGTGGTCAACTTCTTTATGATGATGGCGAGCAATTTAATATCTTGTTCCGTGCTGAATATGCAGAAACTGACAGTAACTGTTGTTCAATGACACAGATTGGTCCGGTTAATCCAGATTACGGCCCTAAACCTATCATCAACATTAAAGATGATGGCATCATTGAAGGCACAACTTATAACCGTATAAATTCTTCAAAATCTTTTGATGATACAGGTAAACCTGTTACTGCTCGTAACCCCGAAGCAAACTATGGTTCAACTGAAAACTTAGGTTTCTCTATTGCTGCTGATTATTACCTTAATGATGACTTAACCCTTTCATATAATGGTAGTTACCGAGACTTCGACCTATATAACAGTTCAGGTTTTTTCACTTTAAACTTCCCACTAGAGCGTTCAGCATTTGGCGGTAATGAATCTGTTATCGTGAACCAACAAGAAATTCGTTTAAGCTCATTCGATAATGAAAAGTTTGATTGGATTGTAGGTCTGTTTTATCACAACACTGAAGGTCAACGTTCAGAAAACCGAGATGGTTGTATCGCCGGTAACTTCGGCTTTATCAATGGCGGCGAGTTATCTGGTTGTTACGATCGCCAGTCTACAAGAAACTTCTTAAGCATGTACGAAGGCCAACAGTTTGACGAAAGTATGATGGCCGACCTAAATCCAGGCCGTTTGCTCTCTGGTGGTAACTTCACCACTAACTTCGAAAACTTTGCCATCTTCGGTCAATTTGAATACCAAATTACAGATCAACTAGATGCCACTTTCGGATTCCGTGCTCTGCATGAAGAAGGTGAAGCAACGTTCGAGCGTACTGATTTGTTTGCACCATCAGATGGGATCGGTATGGATACATACGCTGATGTGTTAGCAATGTCTCAAACAGATCCTTCATTGATTAAACGTCAAACTGAAAAAACCAAGTTCTCAGATTCTGATGATGCATTTATTTACAAGGCTGTTGTGGGTTACGACTTTACCAATTCAATTCGTGCTTATGTCAATTACTCAACGGGTTATAAAGGTTCTTCGTATTTTGTTACTACAAATACTAACCCATTAGATGCTGATCAATTCCCAACAAAACCTGAGCAATCAAGTAACTTTGAAGTTGGTTTACGTACTGGCTTTTTTGATAATGACGTACTATTCAACATCACTTACTTTGATATGACAGTTGAAGATTATCAAGTACGCGCAACACGTGTGATTGATGAAGAAGAGAATATCGTTTTCGCAGGCTACGTGAATGCAAAAGAAGCACGCTCAACGGGTTTCGAAGCTGATGCGATAGTTGATATCACAGAAGATTTACGTTGGACCGCAAGTTACGCCATTTTTGATGCGCGTTACGAAGATTTCTCAGATACACCGATTAACTGTCCTGCAGGTGATGGTGGCGAATTAGCAGATCGTTGTAACACTGATCCTGTAACCGGTCGTCAAACATTTGATCAAACAGGCCTTTCTTTCCCGAATAATGCTGAGCAGCAAGTATTTAGTACATTGAAATACTCAACTGAATTCGGTAACACGGGCTGGAATGGTAACGTACAAGCAGCTTGGCGTTATAACGGTGCGCATACACAAACTATTAATGAGCTAGCGCTTGATCAAAATGCTAATCCTTCTTCAAGTATTTGGGATTTATACTTTAACTTTGGGCAAGACAATTTACGTTTCAGCCTATATGTGAAGAACTTATTCGACAAGCCATATACCACACGTCAAAACACCAACCAAGAAGGTTATGGACAAGCCTTCTACCCTCGTGATTGGAACCGTTTCTTTGGCGGCAGCGTGCAATATGCTTTCTAAGCTCGTTTAATCCATGTTGCCTTACTGTCATTGCCCCAACAGTGATAGTAAGGCTTAAAGCAATACAGCACGTAGCTAACAAGTACGTTGCTAACCAGTTCAATAAGGGCGAATGAGATATCCCCTTTCCTGTCTCATTCGCCCTACATTGAATTTGCGATTTTTAGCACAGTGATTGCTAAACATGATGGAAGTATCAAAAACACCTTCGGGTGTTTTTTTATGTCTACAGCATAAGAAGTCGTTACTTCACACGTCATGAGGATTATAATTCTATGTAATTTTTTATCTTGCTTGCTAAGTTATCTGTAATTGTCGGATTGCCAATTATCGAGAACCTTACTAGGAGCACCATGACACAACTCACCTTAGACAAAATTGATTTCGCGATTCTCTCAGCGCTACAACGCCATGGGCGCTTATCCAATCAAGAATTAGCAATCAATGTGGGGTTATCGCCTTCTCCGTGTTCTCGTAGAGTTAAAGCTTTAGAGGATGCTGGTTTTATTGCAGGTTACGCAACACTATTAAATGCAGAACAATTCAACCTAGCCTTAACGGTGTACATTCAAATCCGCTTAGAAAAACACGCCAGTGACATATTAGAGGCATTTGAAGCCGATATTATTAATTATGAAGAAGTTCAAGAATGCAGTTTAATCACCGGCAATGAAGCTGACTATCACCTTAAAGTGTTAGTCAAAGACATGCAGCATTACAAAGTATTCTTACTGGATAAACTCACGACAAACCCAAATATAGCGGGGATCCATTCAAGCTTTGTACTTAAAAAAGTGAAAAGTAGCACAGCCATTCCCATCAGTTAATGTGCGCTATATCAAGTTTGTGCCAATCTGTATAAATATATTAAATTGCG
Source organism: Shewanella sp. 10N.286.51.B7 (assembly GCF_002873615.1). Classification (NCBI taxonomy): domain Bacteria; kingdom Pseudomonadati; phylum Pseudomonadota; class Gammaproteobacteria; order Alteromonadales; family Shewanellaceae; genus Shewanella; species Shewanella sp. 10N.286.51.B7. Next base: position 31,547 of record NZ_MCUF01000024.1, on the reverse strand, counting down.
CCAGCAAACCTTCTTGGTTGCTATGGCGAAAACATATTTCAATCAATGTAAAAATATTACATTAATTTTCTGCACAACCTCTATATACAGCAATTAAATATCGCCACAGGTATTAATCTAGCAATATAAAACCATTGCACCACGTCAATAAAACACTATCATGCGCGCTCTTTATATTTTCATCCTCATCAGAGAGTCATCATGAGTGCACAAGCAAACGGACATTTTAGTTCAAGAATCGGTTTTATTATGGCCGCAGCAGGTTCTGCTGTAGGTGTGGGTAATATTTGGGGATTCCCAACACAAGCTGCAACCCACGGTGGAGGCGCATTTTTACTCGTATATGTGTTGCTCATTATCCTACTGGGATACCCAATGCTGATGGCTGAGTTAATGGTGGGTCGTCATGGTCAAACTAACCCTGCAGATGCCATGGCAAAACTGGGCAATTCTGCAATATCAAAGCAGATAGGTAAAACGATCGGTATGATTTCGATTATCACAGCAACACTGATTTGTACCTTTTACAGTATTCTTTCTGGCTGGTTTGTCAGTTTTGCGCTAGCACCCATTGCACAAATGGCAGACCAACCTGATATTGCAAACTGGTTTACCGAGTTTTCAGTTTCAAGGAACTTAGTCTTTTCTTTAGTGTTTATCACGTTAGTTGTTCTAGTGATCCGACAAGGGATCCAAAAAGGTATCGAGCGGTGGTCTAAGCGTTTAATGCCATTGTTGCTGATAATGCTGGTGTTAGGGGCGGTTTATATCTTAACTCAGCCAGGGGCAATGCAAGGTTTAAAGGTATTATTAGTTCCTGACTTTTCAATGATATTTAATGCTGATGTCTTAATTGGTGCCTTAGGACAAACCTTCTTCTCATTAACTGTGGGAACAGGAGCGATGATGGTTTATGGCGCCTATCTAAATAAACAAGAGAACATCGGCCAATTAACTGCTTACGTGACGTTAACTGACACTATGGTAGCTTTTCTTGCTGCGCTAATGATTATTCCAGCAATGTATGTGGCGCAACATAATGGCGTTCAAATATTTGCCGACGATGGCAGCTTACTCAACTCAGATACGCTTGTGTTTAGTGTTCTACCTGCATTATTCGACTCTATTGGTGGCATCAGTCAATATATTATCGCTATCGTGTTTTTTACGTTAATGACCATTGCCGGATTAACTTCTGCTATGTCGATTGTTGAAGTGCCCACCAGCTATATCGTCGAAAAGACATCATTAAACCGCAACAAAGCTACGTTAGTTGTCGGCGTCTTTATCGCCATCATGGCCAGCATCATTGTGTTTAACTTTAGTGCATTATTCGGACTTATCATTACCTTAACAACAGAGCGAGCACAGCCTTTAATTGCTTTAGGTATTGCGATATTCATGGGTTGGGTTTGGCATAGAAATAAGTTAATGGAAGATATTGCGCAGCAGGATTCTGTTAACCCAGATAGCTTTTTTTGGCGCTTATGGCCTGTCTACGTTAAGTATATTTGTCCGCTATTAATAACAGTGATAATTCTACAATTATTTATTGGTTAGCTAGAAGCTTATCTGTAAGCGAAGGGTTCATCTGCAAAGTCGTTATTAAACATTGAGTCTCTAAAGGGATCTTTTTAAAACAATAATCAATCACACAAAGGCCATGACGACATGGCCTTTTTTATCACTGTAAAATATAAGCGATTTACACTTCCCATTTCACATCTACAAATCAGGTTACACACAATACTGTATAAATAAACAGTATTATGATAAATTAAACTATCCCAGTATAGTAATAATGTCATTAGTTTACATAAGGCATTGAATTATCAATAAAAAACAAAAGAGAATCATCTAATGAATGTGATGGGCATCATGCTTAAAGCTAATGAAATGCGAATAGTAACTTTAACGGGCAGCAGAACCTGTCATGAAATGGTTAATGCTAAATTCAATAAGCTCGCTTTGAATAAGCACCCTGAGCAAAAAGATGTGAAAGAACTAGTACAACAAATTATGGACTATTGTAACGCCAACAACATCAATAAAGCGGTGATTAATCGACGCTCTACCACAGGTCAAGGAGCTGGTGGAGCGGGAACTTTTTTATTAGAAGGCGCCATATTAGCTACATTAAATTGTGAAATAGATTTTGTGCATCCAGCAACGTTAAGAGCTACCGATAAGCGTGAAGCAGATCATAAGTCAGCCAAACCTAAAACAGTCGACTTGGGCAAAGCTTATGATCTGGCTTATGAAGCACTAGCCCTCAATTAAGCTATGTAAAAAGCGCTCTGAACGTGGAATGTAGTAATTATCATAGTCAAATGACATTACTACACTGGATGTTTTGGCTATGATTTCATCTCTAGGTACAAAACCAATCACTCGAGAATCAGAACTATGATCACGGTTATCGCCTAGTGCTAGGTAATGACCTTCTGGTACGGTAACCTCAGAAAAATTTGAAAGCCTAGAGCCACTGTTACTGGTACGAACGAAATGGTTAACCGTGCTAGTTTCAGAAAATAATTGCTCAATTTTGTCCTCGGATGAATCAGTTACACTTATTGGTTGATAGGCTAATGTATTTCCATTAATGCTGAGCACATTATCCGTTAATGCAATGACATCCCCTGGGACGCCAATGACACGTTTAACCAGTCTATTATCAGCAGCTGTAGATTCGAAAATAATAATATCGCCGCGCTGAGGATCTGCAATCTTATAAAGCGAAATGTGCGTAAACGGTACTCGTAAATCATAAGCCATTTTATCAGCATATAACCTATCACCTTCGATGATTGTCGGTTTCATTGAACCTGACGGCACTGTATACCAATCTGCAACGGCACTTCTAAAAACACTCATTAAGATAATAAATAACAATATCGATTTATTAGCTTTAATCGCTTTTATAATCCTGTTCGTCATATAAACTCCATTTTATTAAATAACAAATTCACTTGTAGATTAGCGAAATGGAATGCAATACAACAGTGAGTTTAAATGATGTTTAATCTTCAATATGATGTGCTAATTTAATTAAGCAGAAGTGTGGCATTATTATGCCAAATATAGAAATGCATAAAGGGAAGCTAAGTACTTCCCTTTGTATGAGCTTATTTGACCCGCGTGCTGATCCATTTAGCTAATATATTTGCTGACGCGCCATGGGCAATAAGACTGATAAAAACAGTACAAATAACTGTCATCGCAATAAAGTCACCACCCGGCAAATCACGATCAAGCATGATGATAACAAACACAATGGATGCTAAACCGCGGGGTCCAAACCAGCCTAAAAATAATCTTGAGGGGACATTCTCACCTCTTCGCCCCAAAGATATGAAGATAGGTATCATTCTAACAACAGTTAAACTTAGTAGAGCATACAGAAGCATCGTCCAAGTAAACGTTTCAATAGCATTGCCAATGACAATGGCACCAAATAACATCCAAGTCAGTAATGCGAGAATTTCGCCAATACCTTCTGTGGGTAATATCAATTTATGTTTGACGTCTTTCATCAAGTATCCAAACAACAACCCACCAGAAAACGCCGCAATATAACCACTCCCCTCCAATTGTTGAGAAATAGCAAAACAACATAGCGCTAAACTTAAGACAATGTTTTGGCTCCAAGCCTCAGTGATCCAATTTTTCTTATAACTGTATCTGATTAACTTTGATGCGATAAAGCTTGCTGATAACCCCACCGCTAAACCAATGCCTAATTCTTCAGCTAAATAGGTCATTGCTAAATGGGATACCTGCCCTTCTGCAATACTGCCACCAGCAAGCGCAAGAAATACAAATAAAATAGGTACACAAATCCCATCATTTAAGCCACTTTCAATATTGAGACCTTCACGAATTTTTGCAGGCACTACAGGGCTGGAAACCACAGCTTTACCTAAAGCGGCATCGGTTGCAGCTAACATGGTTGCCAACGCAGCGAGTTCAAATAGAGATAAATTAGGAAACAGTAGATAACCAGCAATAAAACCTAACCCAATGGCACCTGGAAGCCCATATAGCAGCATCCGCGTCGGAATATTTATATGCTGTTTTAATATCGATAAATTACTGTTTGAGGCATCACAAAATAACACCACAGCCAAGGTTAAATCGGCAAACACCCGCATAGCTGAATTACCGAGTTCATTGCCCAACCAGCCAAAAGCTGACGGTCCCAGTATGAAACCCACGACAACAAACACCATAGGGCCAGATATCATCGATCGCTCGACTCGGCCTGCAATTAAACTGTAGCTAAAAGCGAAAACAGCTAATATCGCTAATTCTAAATACATGACTCAATCTCCCTATCGAGGCGCTAACGCAATTCATTGCATCATCTAAATTTAATCATTATTAAAAATACCTAGATTACATCACCCAATGATTATGACCTATTTATTATCCTGCACGACAAGTTTTAGTAGGCAAGCCCAAATATCCACCATAAAAAACCTCGAGATATATCGAGGCCAGTTAGTTAATCTACTTAATGCTAGAATCAATTGATATAAATAGCCCTTAAATCAATAGCTAAAGTTATCTTAAACAGTTAAAGAATACAATTTCACATTAACGACTACAGATAGTGTTAGCTTCGTGACAAAAGTCATCATAATAAATTAATCTGATTAGGGTTAATGTCTTTAAATGTCGACGTTTCGCCATTAGTCCAACTGACCTCAACTGAATCAATTTGCTGACATTCGCCCAACCCAAAATGGATTTGTTGATTATAAGATTGCGTGTAAGGCGCACCAGATGCGCCAACTCGCCTAATTTGACTACTGCCACAAGCACTAAGTTTTACCAAAGCCCCTTGTGCAGTTGCTTTATCCTTTGGTGAGTTATTAATTGTTACTACAGTGAAGTTCGCATTCCCCGAAGCGCGATTGACCGCTTGGTTTTTGTAAACATGCCATTGACCGCGCTCATTTGCGTAAACAAGATCATTAAAACCATCTCTGTTGTAATCAACCACATCACTGCCAGAGCCTGCTGCGCCGAGCTCCAGTGATTTAATGCCATGGTGCGCTTGAACTGTAAATGTACCATCACCATTATTAAGCCAAAGTAGCTGTTCTGTTGCCTGAGACAAATCTCCTTGCTTAACCACAAACACATCTTGATACCCTGAATTGTTAAAGTCTGCCACCGCGACACTTGAAGTATGCTCATTCATCGCAAGATTAGCCTTAGCCGTGACATTGACAAATTTTCCATGTCGATTCTCAAGTAACATGTCTTTAGGCGCAGGCAGTTGCTCTGTCGCATCATAATACTCAACACCTTTAACTACCCCAGTAGTTGGCGAGAAGGTATTTCCAGCAATCCGCCAGGTATCATTACCTATGTAACCAACATATAGCCCTTTTTTGGGTAGTTTGTCAGGCCAGCCTAATGCATTACTGCTAACCAACTTGATGTTTTGTCCACTATGACGCTCACCTTCAAATTGGTACTTATAAGCTCCCTCTCCTATAAACACATCTTGATTTGGATAAGGTGACTGGTAGTTTTCTAATTCAAAAGTGTCACCAATGATTAAATCCTCAAAGCGGAACTTGCCACGTTTAGTATAAAAGGCAAAAGTATTTCTGGCTTTATCAAAGAAGGTGTCACCCGCTTCAAATGGTCTTGCTCTAGTAAGATAGAGGTCAAAGTCACCATCATTATCATAATCAATTTCAGCTATACCAGTGACATGTTTTATATCTTGCGCAAACACACCATTAGTCACTTCTGTGTAAGTTAAATCACCATTTCCCTTTAAAGCGATTAGTCGGCCATGACCGTATATAAGTAAGTCATCAATCTTGTCATTGTTAAAGTCAGTAATTAGTATTTTTTGCCCATCCTGATAGGTTTGCGGTAAATCTGTCGCATAACTGAGATTGCCTTTACCGTCATTTTGATAAATAAAGTTTTCAGTTGTACTTTTAGGTTTTGGCCCCTTAGCCCGCGAAGGAAAACCCATTAATATTAAATCTAATTCACCATTGTTATTTGCATCAAAAAACTTACTGGTTCTGCCACGTAAGTTTTGTAATGGCGGGGTAAATTCATTACCTTCAATGATCGTTCGGCCATCAAAATAATACAGCTTGGCATTACGTGCATTGGAGCCTGAACCGCCTCCACGAGAAATTAAAATATCAACTTTTCCGTCTTGATTAAAATCTGCAACACCAATGCCATGCATGTCACCCACAATCAAATCATGACCTTTCGAATATGTGCCTTGATTGTTCCAATAAAGCTTTACTGAATATCCATGATCTGTCAGCAAAAGGTCTGGATAACCATCCTGGTCAAAATCGGCTATCACCGGATTATCCCATTTACGGCGATTAACACTTTCCAGTTTGATATCTTGGTGCTGGTCTGAGAATAATATGCGTTGATTGGTCACTGTGTCTGCTGAACCAGAGTCTTGAGTTGTAGTTTCACAACCTAACAAACTGCCAATAGCTAAACTGACAGCGAGCGCCGTCGATAATTTTCTAAACTGTAACATGAGTGCTTCCTGCATGAAGGGTCATGGTATTAACTCAATTAGATTAATGAGTTAATACCGATGAGCTTTAATAGTGCATAACTAATGATATAAACACAATCAATTAAGATGAGTGAGAGTCAAATCTACTTGCTGGTAGAAAAGGTTTGATCGAAACGCGGCATGCCTTTTAAACGCCAATCAGCGCCTTCATAGGCTTCATGGAACCAAAGCGGTTGTTTATTATCCCAACTCCACTTTTCCATCTCACGCACCATGTCAATCAACATTGTTTTATGCTTTTTACTCAAATCATTGGTTTCATTTAAGTCCACTTCAACATTAAACAACTGCCAAGGCTTGTCACCCTGCTTTACCGCTTTCCATTGATTGCGGCGAACAGATGCATCGCTATAGCCTTTACGGTGACGTAAAACATAAAAGAGCTCATCTTTATGCGGATCTTCTCCGGCACTAAATGCAGGCCAAATATCTTTACCGTCTAACCTTTTTTGACTCGGAATTGTTATGCCAGCTAACGCTGCAAATGTCGGATATAAATCTAACGCTAACACGGGATGTTCGAAGCGCTGACCAGCAGCAACTTGTTTAGGCCAGTGAAACAACATTGGCGATCTAAATCCGCCTTCATATACGCTTCCTTTGCCTTCCTTTAACGGGTAATTACTAGCACCTTTGCTTAGCTTGCCGCCGTTATCACTTAAAAAGACAATCAAGGTGTTATCTAATTGATTAGTCTTTTCTAACGAGTCAACAACGCGCCCAATACCGCGATCTACCGCATAAACCATTCCTGCGTAGGTTTTACGTTTTTCATCGGTAATGTTAGGAAACATATCCATGTCAGATTGTTTCGCCTCTAAAGGAACATGAGGTGCGTTGTAGGCTAAATATAAAAAGAATGGTTTGTCATCGGTCGCTGCATCTTCAACGAAACGACTGGCTTCGCGAGAAAGCGCATCAGTGATGTATTCGTTTTCATCAACTTCTTTACCATTATGTTCCAAAGGCAAAATGTAATGATTGATATTGGTATTGCCCAGTTTTACTTGGTTAGCATATTGCGCTTTAAACTGTTCAGGAAAGTAATTATGCCCACCGCCAGTAAAACCATAAAAATCATCAAAGCCACGCGCATTGGGATGGAACTCAGGCGCTTCACCTAAGTGCCACTTACCGATTGCTCCTGTGTTGTAGCCGTTATTTTGCAGTAGCTTACTGATAAATTGCTCATTGGTTGGAACGCCAACAAATGAACCTTTGGTAGGTAAATTAAACTGAGAACCAATTTTATGTGGGTATCGCCCTGTCATTAACGCCGCTCGGCTGGGACCACAAAATGGATGCGCCACATAAGCTTGTGAGAATGAAGTCCCATTTGCAGCTAACTCGTCTAAGTTTGGTGTTGTAATATCAGTCGAGCCATTAAATCCAACGTCGTTATAGCCAAGATCGTCAGTCAAAATAAGCAGTATATTCGGCTGTTGCTGACTGGTATGCGCAGTTTCTGCAGCGATAGCTGGTACAGCAGTGACCGAGGTTGACACTAGCATGGCTAATGATGATAAAACGCCCAAAACATTAACCTTGACCTTAGCTTCCCTTTTTAAATTCAAGTGCTGATACGGGCTTAATGTTGAACTTGTAGTAAGTAATCTATTCATAGCATCCATTTCTCTAATTACTGCAATTATCATTAATCATGCTTTATAAACTAAGCGAGTATTAATTTAGCGTGTATTAACTTATTACGTATTAAACGCTCGAAGCCTTTACCGTCACTAAAGTAAATTATCACTACTAGAACTAAGTTACTTAATTCATTTAATAAAATATGATCATTTATTTTGCTTAACGCGATACAAACGGCATTATAAATGTCGTTTGCCTGTACAATTTTATGTAGCAAATCTAGCTACTGAGATGTGAAAACTCTCACATTAAAACTCCTGCAAAAACTCATACACATGCTTAAAGTTTTATACCGGCTGCAACCTTATACTTGCCGACTAAACATGTATCGAATTAGCCTTATGCATATACCCCTGATTCGAATAGCCCCTGATTCGAATAGCACCTGAGTCAAATAGCACCTGAGTCAAATAGCACTTTATTCAAATAGCGCCTGATTCAAAAAGAATGTGCTCTACCATGTCACGCTGCTGCGCAGTATTTAATTGATCGGTTCTTTGGTAATGCAATTCTTCTAATGCACTGAGTAATTGCGGATCGGTTAATTGTCTTTTTCCTATGACATCTAAAGCCATATCAATGACTGCATCTGAGGGATCTGATAGCGCATCCGTTAATAACATCACTTCATCGTCCCTTGAAACCACACCAATCACTCCAATGGCTGCAGCACGAACATTGTCATAAGGGGAATAATAAAATTGCTGATACGCTTGATTGAATTGCTGCTTTTTCTCTTCAGCCATGTAACTGACTTGGCTAGTCAGCTTTATGCTGTCAGTTAATATATTAGGATCTGTTATATTGACTAAATTCTGTCTTAATTGTTGTCGCTGTTCTGGCAATAACTTATGTGAATAATTTTGTTGGTATAGTTGATTCGCAATAACATCATTTGGATTTTCAATTAAAAACTCAAATATCCCCTCTTCTAAACCTTCATCCTCAACAGACGTTATCGACAACATGGCTGTTATCGCCATTTGTTTAATCGCTGAATCTTGCAGTGAATTAATATCACTCATCAACTGGTAAAATTCAGTATTAGAAGATAAATCCCATTGTTGATCATACAATGATGAAATCAGCTGGCATTGCTCAAATGTCATTGCCTCACTGGATACAGCATCTAGATTATCGATAATCATTGGCTGCGGTTTGTTATTTGTTACCCTAATCAAGTTTGAGTCATCAGTAAACTGAGCTGGGTTCTCTTGGTTTGGGTTTGGGTTTGAGTTTTGTAATTGGCCTTGGTTTTGGTCACGTTCTTGATATTCACTTGCATATCTAGATGAAACGCTATTAGTTAAATCATTAAAGAAGAACCCAAACAGAAAACCAATAAACATCATGCATACTGAAAATAACAAGGCTGCTGCGATTTGTTTATTAGTTCTAATATTAAACACTAAATTTGCCTGATGATTTAACACTGCATTCCCCTTTTCATGACCCACTCAACAATATGACTATTAATGTTTATAGTGTTTGAGCGGCGAATCACTCACTGCTCAAACACTTTTATTAACGTAATGACCAAGCTAAGGCTTAATCTAAACTTATTTGTTAATCCACACTGTCGCGGCTTTGCCATTTAGTTTGACGGCATCTTCACGGTAAAAGACTTTCGTTGCACGTTCGTAATTGCCCGTTTTTGTAATATTGGCATTTGAAATATCAATACCAAAACGCCCTTTTACAGCTGTGCCAACATTATTTTTGTTAAGCGCAGAAGCCAACAATACTGGTGCAATTGGTTTGGTGTGCCAGCGACGACCAGAAGGATCGTTCGGGAAATCAGCAATCTTAGTTCTGCCCGCGCTTTCACTTGGTTCGACAAAATATTGTGACGACGCACCAATATCAGCTAACGGCGTGTTTTTAGTTTTAGTCAGAGATATGCGGCCAGTAAACTTAGTGCGCTCAAAATAACCACGGCTAAAGGTGCTAGAGTCACTTGAGTTGCTCATTATGGTAAATGCACTGTTTACACCACGGATATTGGTGCCGGTGATATCAGAACAAATCTTTTGATGCGGTTTTAGAAACAAAGCAGCCATACCTTCAGTGTTTTCAATATCAATCATTTTGATATCTGCAATATTACCGACGCGGGGACCTGCTTGGTTTAAGTAATCTGATGGTCTGCCACTACCAGGCTCTAAACGAATGGTTAACCCCCCTTCAGCATCTAAGTTCTTTAGACGCATCTGCTTACCGCTGAATAGTTGGATCAATGCGTAACCTGCTGCCACCTTTGTAGCAGAGATATTTTCGACAACACCCTTTTGAGGAATGCGACCATAAGTCGCATTGTTAGCCACTGTTCTAGCGTCACTATCAGCAACCATAAATAGTGATGGGAAAATAGAATAGTTATCCTTGATATCAAAATTTGATAACGCAAAGTTCTTCACATAACCCACACGTACCGGAATTGCATTTAAAAAAATGGCATTTTTATTGACGTCAATTTTAAAACGAGCATTACCGGTTGAGGTAATCTCCACATTTTGCATTAAAGGCGCACGAGGACCTTGACCATTACGGTTGAGGTTAAATAAAACTTTATCAGCCATTTTAATGGTTTTACCTGACTGAATTTCTAATCGAACATTTGCTTTTAAATCAACTTGCGCCAATTTCAAATCATTACCCATCACTTTTACCACGCCGCCATTTGGCTTATTAGTAGCGCGATCGATAGCGGCTTGAAGTGCTCGCGTTTGCACTGCTGCACTACCCGATAATGTGACGGTTTCAGTTGCTCCGGTCACTTTGTTAGTAAAATAACGGCCTTGATTACCAATACTTGCAGCTGCTGTTGGCGCGACATAAGTCATTGATGCCATTGAAAGCGTTAGCATACTTCCGAGTAAACATGTCTGGGCAGTTTTCCCGATGCTGGTGTTAAAAACGCTGTTCATAATTTCTCCTAATTCACATTATTTTTACTGCTTTGCCAACATTGGAGCCGCAAAAACCCCGCTCTTGGCTATACAGCCAAAAGTGGTTTCCAATCTAAAACAGGGATTGTTGGCGCTTGTGTTATTGACACATTCAGTTGTTAACAAAAGCTTTAGTTAACATATGCTTTAGTTAACATGAGCTTTCATTAATACTGATGCTGTAATCACAGCGCCGATATGTCATCACAACAATTTTTGTTTAGTTCATGGTTGTTGTGACAAGTTACTGTTACCTATTTTTACCATTACGCCTTGAGTAATATTCGCAAGGTAAATATAAGTCTACAAAAGGCCTTTCATATGTTGACGAAACTTAACGATAGAAGGATCTTCTAAGCGCACCAGTTCGTCATGCATATATTTAACCATCTGTTTTAGTTGTTTTTTGTACTTGGGATCTTTGATTGAATTGGTCATTTCGTAAGGATCATTGTTCAAGTCATATAACTCATCACGACTATCACCTGGGTTCCATACAAATTTCAATTCTGGGGTACGGATAGCTCTTATTCCAAACCAGCCACCGTTGTACCATTCGTAGGCATATAGCGCGATATCATCTTTACCTTTATCAGCCACATCACCTTGTTCCATCAGTGGTACCAATGAACGGCCATCCACATCACCATCGTCAGCAAGCGTCATCCAATCTGCTAATGTGGGAGCAATGTCCAACATAGAAACTTGACGTTGGATAATCTTCGGTTCAACACTTGGGTCACGAATAATTAATGGCATTCTCATTAATTCATCGTAAGCATATGGCCCTTTATCATAAAGGTTATGTTCCCCTAGCATACTGCCCTGATCGCCAATGATAATGATGCGTAAATCATCATACATCCCGACTTCTTTAGCCGTTGCAATCAGTTCACCGACAGCATGATCGATCATGGCGATCGCTCCATAATAAAAGGTCCGAGACTTACGCCAATCTTCATCTGTCATATGGCTTACATCGTGCCAAGGCCACCAAATATCATCTTGAGCCATCGGCTTATGAATACGTTCAATCCCATGATTCTTAGGTAGCTCAACAGTTTTCGGATCAAACATACTCGCGTATGGCTCAGGAACGCGATAAGGCGGATGCGGTTGCTCAAAACTTACGATACCAAAGAAAGGCTCGTCTTTTTTAGCGGCTGCGCGCAACATTTTCTGACCTTCACGAACCTCTTTACCCGCTTTAGTGTCTTCAAAAGTGCCTGGCATAGTACGGTAATATTCGTGCTTTTCACCATTAGCATCACGCTCACCACGATTAAATTTTTCGATATTGGCCTGTGTTTCATAAGGTGTCCATTGACGGCCATGACGCTCTACGTCTTTATCGTGACCATATATAAACTCAGCTCCTCGTAATGCTGGGCCTTGAGCGCCAATATGCCACTTACCGACGTAGCCAACCTTGTAACCCACATCAACGGCGCGGCGAATAACGCCTCCTTCTTCTGGGTTTAATTCATCAACCCGTGAATGATATAAGCCGACATTGTCATCTAAGCCTGTTTTATGACCCCAGCGTCCAGTAAACATTGCAGCTCGAGATGGAGAACATAAACCGGTACTGGTCATTGCATTATCAAATCGAACACCTTCATGAGCTAGCGCATCAATGTTAGGCGTATTAACTGGGCCATCACGGTAAGAAAAAGTATCGAAACGCATGTCATCAAACATCAAGATCAATACATTAGGCTGAACTTGTTGTGCTGATTTTAAATTGGTGTCGTTTGCTTCATTAGCATGCACAACTTGACTTACTAATGTGCTTATTCCAACGCAGGTTAATGTCAGCAATGTTTTCAGATTATTTTTTATCATTATTTTGTCTCTTGTTTGGTCTTTCTCTACTCATTTAAAACAATTACTTAAAACCATGTTTTACAACAGTCACTTACAAAACCCCTTAGAACAATGATGCTAGATTGTGCTCTTCTTTATGAGTAAGTGATTATGACTAAGTGATTATGAGTAAGTGTTTATAAGTAAATTGTTCTACGAGTAAAGACTGCGCGAGCTCTTAAGAATGTAAATGGATCATTGACACTCTTCCCCAAATTGCCCGCACAACAGTCTTACTAGCTTTTAGCTATGTTGATATCTCTAAGTCGTACCCTTTACTGTTTAACCACCGAAATATCATCGATATAAAACAAAGCTGACTCTTTAGCTATAAGAGAAGGGTCAATTGCGATTGTCAGTTTGGCATCCGCTGGAACTGCTTGGGTTAAGTAAATTTCTTGACTGACGGTTATCCATTGCGCTTTATGTGCATGATCAATATGACTTAAATTAATCGGCTTTAAATTAAAACCAACATCAGTATTCGCATCGTTAGTGACTGTGACATCAAACTCTTTGAGCGAATTACTGGTATCAACCCATAGGCGCATAGAAAAAACATACTTACCAGCATCTAATTTAACTGCAGCTTCAGGAGAGCTGATAATAATTGGTTGCGTAGCATCTGCAGCCAATGCTGACACTTTTAAGCTACGCAAACCTGTAATGCGTTGCTCTTTAGTTATCTCGGCATATTTAGCTGACTCAGTACTGATATCCCAGAACTTTTGGTAATCATTATTTGCTGAGTTTTCAGGTACCAACTTAAGTGGACGCTTATTTTCTTGGAATAAAATAGGCCCTTCAAAACCAAAGAATGCTCTATCTAATAACTGCGGGTTAGGCTTTTGCCACACACGCATATAGTCAACTTCGAAATCTGCTGGTAGTTCATCTTTATTTGGCATGCCAAGCCATGCAAAGATTTCTGAATCTAACCAAATTTCTAGTGGATTATTCAATACCCAACGATCGCCTAATTCTTTTTGAGTAAAACGTTCCAGTAATTTGCCGTCTAAATACAGGTTTAAGTAATCTTCACCCCACTCAGCTGCATAAATATGAAATTCATCAGCTACGCGATATGGCAAGTTTTCTTTATGATGAAAAACACGTGTAGGACGTTTTGCTGGTGGGCTCCAATCATGAACGGTTGATTTAGATTGATCAGGTTTAATATCACCAATGATTTTTGGATTACCAATTTGCTCATAAATATCAAGCTCAGACTGGTAACCAATAGCCCAAAAGGCGCTAGTCATGGATGCGTTAACCGCTTTAGAGCGTATTTCCATATAACCGTTAAGAAAACGTTTATTACTCACAATAGCAGCAGTAGTAATAGGCATAAACTCGCCACTTTCTGCAGTGCCATATTTGGCTTTAATTTTTCCATCTGCGTAAGCTTCGTCAGCAAAATCAAAGTCGGGTTCCCACTGACTGCGAAGTTTGAGTAAACCATCTTCTAAAATAACGTTATGAGGCGCAAACTGCGATGGTGCGCGCCCTTTCCAAATGTAGTATTCATCATTTGCACCTTGAACAAACCATTTTTCTTGATCAATAACATCTGCGTTAAACTCATCACTGATTTCAGTATTTAATACCCAGCCACCTTCATTGTTCGGATCTGAGTACGGCATAACTTGATCAAGTGCCACTGAAGATTGACTGCTTTGTTGACTTACCAACTCAGTTTCAGGCGCTTTTTCATTATTTTGACAAGCCATTAAGCTTTGAGAAATAAGTAACACCAAAGCACTTTGTGCAAATATCGTCTTAGCGAAATTTGACTTGGCAACAATAGGCTTCATTTACGGACGTCCTTTTAATAATCAAATCCCATGATGACAATCACATCCAACAAGATTTGTACTTACTGAAATCAACCCCACATTGTCCAGTTAAAACGTTCAAAACACGCTTTACAGATTTGTGAAATTTGTTAAATTGAAACTCAATATAAACATATGATGTTTGCATTTGCAATATCTATTTGTTGCTTTGCATTACTTTACATTAGCCATATTCGATATATTTAACATCACTATCATTCAAGCGAGCACACGCAACACTAGCAGACCTAACCAGTTAATATAATTGCCTTTAAAAATATATCCATAAATAACAACACTTGTTCTACTCCCTCTACATCACACAAAACAAATCACTACAATAAGGTTTTAATAATGACATTGTTCACCATGCAGGCAGGCTTTTCTGTTAACAATTAAGATTACTGGAGCTTTAAACCAATATTAAAAATTGTCGTATTTGTACAATCCCCTTTTCTTAGTTCTTGCTAAAATCTCTCCATCAATTTCGTCATCGCTTAAAACACGTTGATAATTTACAGCCCGTCTTCGAGCTAAATAACCATAAAGATTTGCAAGGTCTTCAATATGAACCCACAAACATCATTAGCACAACTTGGCTGGCGACCATTTTTTCAACAACAATTGTCGCTCAATGAACTTGAGTTATTGTCTGTAGAAAATCTTGATGAAAAGCTATATGCAGGACGTGTTATTGAACACCATCGAAATGGGGTTGTGGTGATGAATGGCTCAGGCCAATTTTCATTAACCCAAACAGTCCTTCAAGCAACACAGACTGACAGACTGTGTGTCGGAGATTGGCTGTTATTCAATACTCAACTTCAGTTTGAACGCTTACTAGAAAGACAATCATTGTTTCAGCGCAAAGCACCGGGCAGTAAAATCGATACTCAGCTAATTTCCTCTAACGTGGATAGCTTATTTATTGTTTGTTCGCTCAACCAAGACTTCAATTTAAGCCGAATTGAACGTTACCTTGCGTTAGCAAAAGAAGCGCAAGTAGAACCCATTATAATCCTGACGAAAACCGATCAATGTGAAGATACTGATGTTAAACGTCAGCAAGTACAGTCACTTGATCCATTTATGATGGTTCATGCATTAAACGCTCTAGATAAAGATCATTTAATTGAACTCAGCGGTTATTGCAAACAAGGTAAAACTATCGCATTGCTTGGGTCATCTGGTGTGGGCAAGTCTACCTTAGTCAACGGCTTAATGGGTGTAGATACGCAGCTAACGAGTGATATCCGTGAAGATGACAGTAAAGGTCGCCATACGACAACTTCTAGAGCATTAAGATTATTACCACAAGGTGGATTAATTCTAGATACTCCCGGTATGCGAGAATTACAACTCAGTGCTTGTGAGCAAGGGGTAAGTGAAACCTTTAGTGAAATCACTGAACTGGCAACACAATGCCGTTTTGCAGATTGTCAGCACAACTCAGAACCTGGTTGCGCGATTCAAAATGCATTAGATAAAGGGGATATTGATCAAAGACGATTGGTTAGCTATCAGAAACTAATGCGAGAACAAGCCATGAATAGCGCGACGTTAGCGCAAAAAAGAGCTAAAGATAAAGCACTTGGAAAAATGATTAATTCAGTGCAAACAGCCTCGCGTTCTTTTAAAAAAGGCACTTATTAACGCTGTGGTAATTAAGTTCTTAGCTCAATAAATTAATCTATTAGTTCTGTTAAAAACCATTGCAGGCCAAATAGTATTTTAATTCATTTAACCAGCGAGCTTCCCTTTACTATTCATAACGTTTAAATAGGAAATATTGTTCGGGGCAGCCGTCAAAGCCAGGCGCTGTTCCAATAACCTCGAAACCACATTTCTGGTAAAAGTTTGGGGCTTGAAATGCCAGCGTATCGACTTGCGCAGCTTTGCAACCTTGCTGTTTGGCTTCCTGTTCAGCTAACTTCATCAACTGATATCCGAGTCTTTGACCACGGTATTCATCACTGACCCACACCACGTTGATTAAAAATTTATGGTATATCGTTCGCCCAGATATGCCAGCAACGATTGTGTTATTGCTATCTCGCATAATTACAGTCAAAGGTTTGGACGTTTCATTACCCATGTGGCTAAAATTAAACTCCCTAACACCATCAACAAGTTGATCAACAATTTTCGACTCTTCTGAGTGTAAAACTTCTATATTCACATCCTTTCCTCTTACATGTTTTTTCACATTCAAACTTATGATTATATTAATTTTATCATTAATACCAATCTATAACTGCTATAAATGCAAAAGCCATTTGTTTACACAAATGGCTTAATTAACATTTCAGTCATTTAAGAGATAAACGTTATAGATATGCTTTCAAAAAGACCAAGTATTTGTTCGAAGCACTGACGCGATTTTCTTTTTTACTAAAGCCATGACCTTCGTCATCAAAAACTAAGTAATCAACATGAGTACCACCAGAGCGAATAGACTCGACCATTTCATCACTTTCGATTTTTAGCACTCTTGGATCATTAGCACCTTGCACAACAAGTACTGGACTTTTAACTTGATGACCAAAAAATACTGGTGAAATGTTATGTAAGCGCTCTTTATCAGTAGCAGGGTCTCCAAGCTCGTCATAAAGACTTTTTCTAAATGCTTCCCAATAAGGCGGAATACTTTCTAGGGTTCTTACCCAATTGGTGACACCAAAAATATTAATGCCGACTTTAAATTCATCGGTAAATGCCATTGCAGCCATAGTTAAATAACCGCCATAACTGCCACCCATCACGCCAATTTTTTCAGCATCAACCCAATCTAGGGTTTGTAGGTACTTTTTGTTGTAAACCACATCCTGTAAATCGTCTTCACCATGACGTTTATCATCTAAATGGAAGAAGGTTTTGCCATAGCCACTTGAACCACGATTATTTATTTTTACAATAGCATAGCCATTATTCACTAAGTGCTGAACTGTAGCTGAGTAGCCTTTACGCGATTGCCCTCCAGGACCACCGTGTATATAAATTAATGCAGGAACCTTGGAAAATTCAGCTTGTTTTGGCTTATACAAAATAGCCGGAATTTCGACGCCATCGAAGCTTTTGAATCTAATCACTTCGCCAGCGACTAAGTTTTGCTCTTTAATGGCTGGATTGCCTGAGTTCGTCAGACGCAATACCTTATCAGTACCAACTTTATGGCTGTATAAATTTGATGGCGATGTATCTGAATTGATATAGAACACCATTGATTTAGAATCTTGTGAAAAGTTAACGCCACGGAGATCGCCACTTGGTAATGTAGGCAAAGAGAGTTCACGATTATTGTTGTGATCGGTTATCGTTAATTGAGTTTGAGCATCAGCATTGATACCTGTGATTTGATAACGACCATCTTTCGAGAAGTAACTGAAACTTACATCCCAATCGGCTTTATAATTTAACTCACTTTCACTGGTAGCAATATCATAGGTCCATGCTTGGTTAAATTCCCCAAACTCATTTGTCGCATATAACAGCTGCTTGTTGTCTTTGGTGAAGGTGTAAGCATAATAAGACACATCACCTTCATGCTCTGTAATTAAGCGAGGTTTGTTCATTTTTAGTCGTAAATCAACCAAATATAAATCAGTATTACTATTAGAGTGGTTCTTACTTAAGGCAATAAAACGACCATTGGGACTCATGCTTTCAACTGTAAATCCTGACTCATTTTTATAAATTACATTACGACTATAGTCTGCAGTACTGTATTGATAAACGTCAAAATATTTAGCATCACGCTCATTGGTCATAACAAAAAACGAATCATCATCTTCATGCCATGACAACATCATGGCCTTCAAGCCTTCACCTGGAGTTAAATCTACTTCATTGCCTTCGAGGTCTTTAACAAATAGATGGTTTAATTCATCTCCCCCTTTGTCAGCACTATAAAGAAAGCGATCATCTTTAGGGAACCAAGATTCAACAAAAATTGATTCTTCTGTGGAAAACGTTAATTGAGTTGTTTTGGAGCCATCTACTGGCACTTTGTATGCGTTGAAGATCCCTGAATCATCATTACTTACCAAAACCGCACTTCCGGAATGATTAATAGATGAGCCAAACACACTGGTCGTTTTATAAAACTCTTCAGCTGTGTAAGTTTCAAAGTTGATTTGAGCTTGAGGGGATATCTGTGGAGCCGGCGCAGCTTGTTTATTTGCGGTAGAGCAACCTGTCAATACTAACGCGATGACAGCAGTACTCATCAATGTCTTAAGCATAATATATCCTTATTTAGCTTGAAATTGGTTTTCTCAATAAATCGACAACTCAACAGCTTACTAAGAAATTGAACACAAATTAAACTAACACTAACCTGTATTTTTGGCCAATTAGTTTACCTTGAACTGCGGCTAATCATTTCAACACAAACGTGTCAGGCACAGAAATTCCTTTTACACTATCTTAAGAACATGGTTTACACATTGATGCTTTTATTTTTCACAAAAGTACCTGGAAAAATAGCATTAATGAATGAAGGAAAGCATATAATCCAAATTCCAATTAATAAAAACCAATTCATTTTGAAACTAGCCGTTTGCAAATTATAAATTTTTGATTTCATATAGGTATAAGGTAAAACAATACGATTTTTGTGCGCAATTTGGTATACCAGGCCTTGCTCATGCCATAGGGATATTTCTGTTTGCTCTTGAGCTTCAGCCCCATTTATTGAAACAGATATTGTCTTTGCTATTTTTTGACATAATGCTCGACTAATACCAAGCGCAGCAAATGTTTCAGGGTATGACTGAAGATAAAGATCATAATAACGAGTAGTTTTATCTAACTCCTCGTCGTAAACTGTTTCTGTTTTACACTTCACTTTGTCTACTAAGGTTCGAAACTCGTGGACATCAGATAATGGAGCCACATGATATTGAGGTACAGCCCAGCATAGAAAAACGATATTAATCAGAAGAAAAGCCAGTAAGAATAAAGCTCTTTTATATTCATCACCTCTAGCTTCAAACTCAAAGTATTCAAGTCTATATCCATAGTTTGAATTATATGCGTCCTCTAATTCATTTTCAGATTGAACTTGCTTTTGTTCTAATAACTGTTCTTCAGGGCTATTAGCCCGATTGTCTATTTCTGTTAATAGATCTTGATATCGTCGTGGGTACTTAGCTGCATTAATATTTTCTTTAACGTCTAATAACTCTTCCAATGAGTATTTTGAATAATCAATTGTCATTATCTTCCTTAATAATTATCTCTATTTTGCTTATTTCACTATCGGTTAACGCTTTATACCCTCTCGGATAAGGCCAGCCATACCCCCATCGATAAGTGGTGGGAAAATATGGACTGCCACCGACTCGAACTCCTGCCAACATTATATTGGCAATATGAGGCTCACCCACTTTTGCTACACACTGTTTTAATCGTCTGTCCGATTCAAGACGTTGCTTAAAAGTGCCTCCTTGCCAATAGTCGTAATCATGAGCAGTACAGCATGATAACCACAATTCATTTTGGCTAAAGGTTCCATCAGGAAATACACTACATCCATCTGAAGTGAACGGTTTGATTTGCTCAGCATGGACAGTGAAAGACGAAATTAATATGATAATAACAAACAAGCCGCGCATAAATTATTCCAATAAGACTTCTAATTTATAGCTGTTTTTAAACATCCGTTTAGGTTTTCAGCATTATTAATAATACGTCTTCAGCCAATCACAACTAGCTGGTTGAGATGAAATAAAATCAACCACTAAAACATTGAATTAAATAATTAACTGCTACAATCAACTATATAAATACTATTTGCAATCTTTTTTACTCATCCTTAGGAGGCTAAGAATAGGTATAACGTGTAAACAACTTAATAGTGATAAATGAGCATAGTGTAATACCCAAGGCATCGGCTAGGAGATCGCTTAAATCAAATGTCCTTGTACTAATAAAAGCTTGGCTTATTTCTTCGACTAACACAAAGATACTGACGACTAGAACAGCATAGTAAATGCGAATATTTCTGAAGCTAAAGTGTGCTAAACGACTGGCCAGTAATCCCATTGTTGTCAACAAACCAAATAAGCAAAAATGGCCAATTTTATCACCATAGGGAATAGTGCGAACTAAATCGAAAAAGACATTACTTCCACCTGTATTGGCTTGGTAAATAATCCAGCCTATAAACAAAGAGAAACTCACACAAACTAAAATACAAGTTACGTTTATTATCAGGCGATAGTTGAGATGATAGTTGTCTAAGGAAATTTTATGTAATGGCAATTTCTCTGGTGTATTTTGCATGTAAATGAATTCGTTAACCTGGTACATGTTTGACCTCAAGACTACAATCGGCGACACCATCACGCAAGAAACATTAACTAAAATACACCCTGTAGATGAACTGTATCGGCTAAACACTTTACTTGTCTCATACTTAAAGAGTTAACATTCTCCAGCTTTGTATTAACTTAAAAAACGATTATTGATACTAGACAATCTTATTAGCTTAAATCATGTATTTAAGAAATTACTATTTCAGATTTAACCCGTAGTTAACCGCAGCAGCGGCATGAATGCTTGTTGTATCATAGAGTGGTATTTCGGTGTCAGATTGATTAATCAGTAAAGCAATTTCAGTACAACCTAATATGATTGCCTGAGCCCCTCGAGAGAATAAATTCTCGACAATTTGTAGATAACTGGCTTTAGAAGACGGCTTAAACTCTCCTAGACATAGCTCCCGATAGATAATGTCATGAACGATTTTTTGCTGATCTTCATGAGGGACGATGACATCAATACCATGCAAGGACTTTAAGCGTCCTTTATAAAAATCTTGCTTCATAGTAAAGCCTGTTCCAAGTAAGCCAACGGTGTCAATATTATCAAGCTTAAGTCGGTCTGCGGTTGCATCTGCGATATGTAAAATGGGGATATTAATGGCGGCGTCGATATCGTCATAGACTTTATGCATGGTGTTAGTACATATCAACATAAAATCTGCGCCAGCCAGTTCTACTCGTTGAGCAGCTTCAGACAAGATAGTTGCTGTTTGCTGCCAGTCACCTTGATGTTGCAGCTTTTCAATCTCATCAAAATCAACACTAAACAAGCTAATTTTAGCGGAATGCAGACCACCCAATTGCTGATTAACGCCTTCATTGATCGCTTTATAATAGCTAGAAGTGGACTCCCAACTCATGCCGCCTAACAAACCGATGGTCTTCATATTTTTTCCCTAATAAACCGAATTAACACGTCCTGTACTGGACCTAACGGTCAGCTGGATGGTTCACGCCATCATATAGTTTTACTTGATCAATTTTCAGCGGATTAATACCTGCTAAGCAAGCCACATTAAAGCCGAATTGATTCGGGTTTGAGCGTCGTTGATGATGGGTATAAATACCGCAATGACGGCAAAAATAATGTTTAGCTGTTTTGGTATTAAATTGATAGACGCTTAACTCGTGTTCACCTTGAATAAACTGAATATCATCTAAATTGATTGATGCAACAATAGCACCTCGGCGGCGACACATACTACAATCACAGCGCCTAACATCCTGTATTCCTTTTGGTAAAGAAAGCTCCATGACCACTAAACCACAATGACAACTGGCTCTATGCTTAGGCATAACCTCAACACCATTGACCTCAGTTAAATTTACCATGTCCCTTCCTTGTGAGTTCGAACTAGCTTTACGTTACCACGCTTAGTTAGAAGAATGATTTAAATTAAGATTAATAAAATATGCTAATAAGAAAGGAGCCTAAGCTCCTTTTTTATTAAATGATGTATGAATTGTTTATTCAATCACTGTTGGTATCAATTGAACCAAAGATAATGTTTACTGCTGCTTATACACCACACCATCTTTCATCACAAAACCAATATCTAATAAGGCTTCAATATTATCAAGTGGACTGGTATCAATTGCGATAATGTCGGCATACTTACCTACTTCAATAGTGCCAAGCTTATCTGACATATCAATAAGGTCTGCAGCATTTACAGTCGCTGATTTTAAAATGTCACTGGTTGGCATTCCCGCTTGATGCATCAATACTGCTTCTTGAGCGTTTATTCCGTGCTTAGAAACGCCACTGTCTGTACCAAAAGCGATTTTGACTCCCGCTTTATATGATTTTTCAAAGTTAGCTAGCATGTCAGGTCCAACCCTAATGGCTTTGGCTTTAATCGGTGTAGACATAAAATCTGACGTTTCAGCCATCTCAACAACCGTTGCACCAGCTAGCAAAGTAGGAACCAAATAAGCACCCGTTTGTTTAAACAGCTTAATGGTTTCTTTATCGGCATAGCTGCCGTGCTCAACACTATCAACGCCAGCACGAAGCGCTGCATTAATGCCTGCTGTTGCATGAGCATGGCTTGCCACTTTACGCCCTAAACCGTGAGCCGTTTCTACAATTTCTTTTAATTCTAAATCAGTCATTTGCTGACCAGTACCAGTATCGGTATCTGATAATACCCCACCAGTTGAGGCCACTTTAATGGCATCCGCGCCATATTTTATGGCTTCACGCGTCGCCTTTCGACATTCATATGGGCCATCACAAATCGTTTTAGGGGATTTCATCGCTAAAATATCAGGTGCCATGCCATCAGCATCTAAATGGCCACCTGTTATAGTGACACCCGCCGCGGCAATAATACGTGGGCCTTCAATCCAGCCCTTTTCTACACCATCGCGCAGTGCATACATTTGCTCTGGCTCACTTAATAAATCACGTACTGTAGTAAACCCAGACAATAAGGTGGTTTTGGCATAGTGAACGCTTTTCATTGCGACATCGGCATCAGATAGTTTTACAGTATCTGACACATTATTCGGTCCTAACTCCATTTGTAAATGAACATGCATGTCCATCAAGCCCGGCATAACAAACTTATCTGATAAATCTATCAAGGTGGCATCAGCTGAAATTTTATTTACCTCAACGAAACCTTTTTTAACCGCAATGATGTCACCATCTTTAATGACCACAGTTTGCTTTGTTAAAGGGGCCTTACCTGGTACAGCAAGCAACTCACCTGCATGAATGACTTTTGTATCAGCCATTACCGAGTGAGACATTAAACAACCAAAAACCAACGCGCTAAGCGAAAAGGCTTTTTTATCATTCTTAAGGATTTGGATATTGTTAGAGTTTGAATCTGTAGTAGAGATGAACGATTTGAACTCAGTTATTCTATGTTTTGTTGAAAATGGAAATAAAGTCATGGCATTACAGCTTATTGTTATTAATCTTGTTCATTAATATACCTAAGCTTTGATTAATGTAAATATCAATTCACATAACTTTGTGTTTTATTAAGCTTATGGTAATTTATTCAATAAATATCAATAATTCTCTAGCTGACTCATCCCCAATAACTCAGTTAGGGTTACTAATAACAAATATTCATCGTTCAATTTAAGGTCAAGGATTACTCATGAACAAAGGTATTTATCTGGTATGCATGATATCGCCACTCGTTGCGGCTATAACATCGACAATGGCATATGCTCAAAATGATGTCGATAACAGCCAAGTCCATAATACGCTGCAGCTCGAAGATGTGTTTTCTTTAGAATATGCATCTGGTTTAGCCATTACCGCTGACGGCGATGAAGTGTATTTTGTACGTAATTACATGGATATTCAGACGGATAAAAAGCTAGGTAACATTTGGAAAGTCGATAAAAACAAGCGCCTTACCCCTGTTACCAATGGCCTGCATGTTGATTTCTCACCAAGCCTATCACCTGACAACAGTAAACTAGCGTATATCTCAACAGCCAGTGGCTCAGCTCAAATCCATATGAAATGGCTAGAAACCGGTGAAAGCAGCCAAATGAGCCACTTTAGCCAATCTCCATCTAATTTAAGTTGGTCACCAGACGGCAAGTACATCGCATTTAATCGCTTCGTAAACAGTAAACCTAAATCTGTTGTTTCACTGCCTGGTAAGCCACAAAATGCCCAATGGGCAAAACCTGCCGTTTATATTGATGACATGTATTATCGTTTTGATGGCGCAGGTTTTAGCCAAGCAGGTAATAGTCAGATTTTTGTGATGTCCTCAAATGGCGGCGCAGCAAGACAAGTCACCCACGAGAAATTTGATCATCGTAGTAATATCAGTTGGACTAAAGATGGTAAGCAGCTCATTTACTCGAGCAATAAGCGCGCAGAGAAAGATTTAGAATGGACAGACACCAATATCTACGCCGTTAATATTAATGATCAACAAGTCACCCAACTTACTGATCGAGTAGGACCAGATAACTCCCCTATCGTGTCACCTAATGGCAAAATGATTGCGTACTTAGGCTACGATCAAAACTTCAAAAACTATGAAAATACTGAACTGTTTATAATGGATATTGATGGTAGTAATAAACGTTCTATCACTGCCGACTTAGATCGCTCGATTAACAGCATAAAATGGGCTGATAACAGTAAAGCCATATACATGAGTTATCATGATAAAGGTGAAACTTATGTGGCGTATCAGTCATTAAAAGGTAAGCGTGAAATTGCCGCTAAAAACCTTGGTGGCCTTTCATTTGGTCGACCTTACACGGGCAGCCAATTCGATGTCGCTGAAGATGGCACTATCGCATTTACCTATTCAGACCCTCAACGTCCCGCAGATATTGCCATTACCCGTAAAGGAAGAACTAACCAACTTACCGATTTAAATAATGATGCGTTGAGTTATAAAACCTTAGCTTCAATAAAAGAGTTGAACGTGAAATCCTCTTTTGATGATAGAGATATTCAAGCATGGGTAGCCTATCCACCAGGTTATGAAGCGGATAAAAAAGCAGGTAAAACCTTCCCGCTAATTTTAGAGATTCATGGTGGTCCAGTAACGAACTACGGCCCTCACTTCTCTGCAGAAGTACAATTAATGGCAGCCAGTGGTTATGTCGTTGTCTATGCTAACCCACGTGGAAGCGACAGTTACGGTAAAGAGTTCGCACAAACCATTTATAACAATTACCCTAGCCAAGATTATGATGATTTAATGTCGGTAGTCGATGGTGTTATTGCCAAAGAAGCAATTAACGAAGAGGCATTATTTGTCACCGGTGGATCAGGCGGCGGCGTACTGACAGCTTGGATTGTCGGCCATACAGATAGATTTGCAGCAGCCGTAGTCGCCAAACCTGTGATCAATTGGTATAGCTTTGTGCTAACAACAGATATTTATCCCTTCGTAATTAAAAACTGGTTTGAGAAAATGCCTTGGGAAGATAGCGAGCATTATATGAAGTTATCACCAATCAGTTATGTAGGTAATGTCACAACACCTACCATGCTATTAACGGGAGAAGCGGATCAACGTACCCCTATTGCTGAAACTGAGCAATTTTATCAAGCCCTTAAATTACGCAATATTGATACCGCTATGGTCAGGATCCCAGATGCGCCCCATGGTATATACAAACGACCAAGTAACTTAATGTCAAAAGTTGCCCATATCTTATGGTGGTTTGAACAATACCAACCAGAGAAAACCAACTAACAGGTACAATACAAACAGCCAGCATATTTCGTTAAACGATATGCTGGCTTTTTTTATTGGAATTCAATAAGTGTCTATCGCACTCGTTATTCTTTTTTAATGACCAGCTTTTTATAAATGGCAGAGAGATAAAGCTTGGAGAGATAAACGATGTAGAGATAAAGTATAAAGCCTGAGAAATTCGTCAATATATAAGCTTTAAATATTAACTGGTTATGTGCTTTTTGTGCCCCACTTTCCTGAGACAATCATTACGAAAACACCGACAGTAATTATACCGAGCATTGATCCAATGTAAGGTGATGTACTTCCAACGAAAATAGACATACCAAGTGAAACACCTAAGCAGATGGTTAAAGCACCTAGTTTGGCTTGATTAAGTTTATTATCAACTCTCATTTCGGGCTCCTCATCCTTGATTTACTGCGAATCATCCTCAACACATAACGCCACTGTTTTATGAGTAAAATATTGTTGGCTAAAATGTTGAGGAACGAAAAAACCAACTGTATTTAATCCAGGTTAAACAGCTTGTATGTCTACCTTACTCGACATTTGCTGTTTTCTCTTTTGCAACTTTAACCATTAAAGAATGAAATAGAGAAGCAAAGATGAAAGTCGTGAATAATAAAAGTAAGCAAAGTAACTTTATTCCGACTTCCTCATGCTCTATGAACGCATTTAACATTGCTGATAAAAGCATGAACCCAACTAAATAGTAACTATGTATACTACCCATGGAACCTCCTTGTACACATAACGCCCAAATAACAAGCTAAGTAATGGTTGGCTAAATTGTGTAGAGAAGCGTAGCCAACTGTTACGTGTCCTTGTTGATTTTCTTGTTGAACGAAGCCGCTCTGCGGCAGAAAAGATAAAAGCTCACCTTTATTCTCCCATCCTAAATACTTACTAGACCCTGCCTACTCTGGCACTTATCTAGGAGTATCATCATGAACACTCGCGAGCAACAACGCTTTGATTTTCTTTATGAACAACATCTTACCAACTTAACCCTGCAAGGCAAGCGGCCTGCGACCATCGATGCCTACAGCCGCGCCGTTAGGCGTATTAGTGCATATTTCGATGCTTGCCCTGATAACCTTTCAACGGATGATTTGAAGCGCTACTTTGTCAGTTTAATTGATTCACATTCATGGAGCACCGTGAAACTCGACCGTAATGGCTTACAGTTTTTCTACCGGCACGTGCTTAATCAACAGTGGGAGTGGCTTAATATTGTTAAGCCGCCGCAAGTCCATAGACTGCCCGACATTCTTACGCCCGCAGAAGTGTCTATCGTCATTAGTCTTACCCATAAACTACGATATCAAGTGTGTTTTCTCACCTTGTACAGTTTGGGGCTTCGCCTCGGTGAAGCGATTTCACTGCAGGTTGGTGATATCGATTCACAAATGATGCAGGTACATATTCGTAACGCTAAAGGCGGTAAAGACAGGTTAGTTCCGCTGCCCAAACGGACCTTATTAGCACTGCGATATTACTGGCAAACTCATCGCCATCCTCGACTGATTTTTCCTGGTAAAGATAGCCAGCCTGATTCATTGATAGATAAAGGCGGTATTCAGAAAGCCTTAAAACGAGTCATTGCAGAGTGCAATATTCATAAGTCCATCAGCCCACATAATCTGCGCCACAGCTACGCCACTCATCTGTTAGAGCAAGGGTTAGATTTGCGCTCAGTGCAAACTTTGCTCGGTCACAACAGCCTTAATACAACCGCCCGTTATACCCGCCTCACCACTATCACTCGAAAAAACACTGCTCTGTCCGTTAACCAACTGACTGATAATTTGGTGCTCAAGTGGGAGTGTAACCTATGAAGTTCATTGAACTTTTACGCGACCACCTCGATGCCTTTAATCAGGCTTATGATGGTCAAATAACATCATCCATGCGCCAAGCTATTTTCGCCATGCTTAATTGTCGCAGCAATACTGAACGAACCAGCCATTGGGCATGCCGCAGCTGCACGCATACTGCTGATTTCCCGCTGTCATGTGGTCATCGCAGTTGCCCTCAATGCCAGCACAACACCACGACAGACTGGCTCAACAAACAGCAAGCTAAACTCCTGCCCGTGGAGTATTACATGGTGACGTTCACCTTGCCTTATGAACTACGAAGCGTCACTAAACACCAACCTGAAATGATGTATCAAGCCATGTTTTCGGTGGCCGCCAGCGTGCTCAAAGACTTCGCTAAAAACTCAAAGCAAATCGGTGGTGAGATTGGTTTTACGGGCGTGCTGCATACCCATAACCGAAGGCGTGACTTTCATCCTCACATCCATTTCATTATCCCTGCGGGTAGCTTCGATAAAGCAAAAAAACAGTGGAAAAAACACAAGGGTAAATACCTGTTTAACGCCTTTAACCTGGCCAAAGTGTGGCGAGCAAGATTGCTAACGCAACTAACCGATAAGCTCAACATCAAGATACCAACCTCAATCCCCAAAAAGTGGGTGGTAGATTGCCAACATGTAGGTAAAGGGCTGCCTGCGCTCAAGTACCTGTCGCGATACCTTTATCGCGGCGTACTGCCTGATAAAAATATCGTCAGTGCAACCAGTAATCAGGTGTCCTTTGAGTATCAAAGTAGCCAAACCAACACCACTGAAATACGTACTTTACCCACTGTTGAGTTTCTATGGTTGGTACTGCAACATGTACTGCCGAAAGGCTTACGGCGAGTGAGAGACTCTTAACAATGAGAGTGGATTACTCAGAGGCAGTGCTGCCAAGCTGCGGCAACGAATACGCTTGATGTTAGCCGTTGCTGGCACCGTGTTTTCGCCGCTCGAAAACACCACTAAAACTAAAGCTGTCCGACCTTGCCCCTGTTGCCAACAACCGATGATATTTATGGGTTGCTGGCAACGAAGGGATGAAAAAGCGCATGCGCGACTGACAAGCTTTCTTAGGAAAAACACAACGACACCTAACGCCACTGTTTAAGCGGAAGGATAAAAAAATAACACTTAAGATGCGGAACAATAAAAGTATCAGGAGTGCTAAGGCATTGATATTTTGGGGCAACGAAATTAGCTGGCGATGCTAAGGGATCGATGCGGCTAGTAAAAAATGTAACTGCTCAGCACACATCGAAAAAGCGTAAGTTCTTACGCCGATATTTACACTATAAAGGTATCACTCGGGCTTGTTCAACACTTGGGATAAGGACGCGGCTACGCGCGGCCTATCCTTATCTGTTATGCGTAACCTACTTCACAGCCCATCATAATAGTCATATAAATCAAAACCAGCTCCATAGATCGAAGACGTTAAATTATAAAAATGTTTCTTAAACTCTTTAACTACAATTTTTCTCCCGCTGGCCTTGATTTGCCTGTTTGATGATAACCAGAGGTGATAGAGTTTTATTACTTCATATTGCCCTATGTAGTTCTGTGCCACTTGTTTTTCTATTTCACTTGCAATGGTTTCAACAAGCTCAAGGAAAAGTGCCATTTTCTTGTCTGTTATTTTAGGTAAGCTTTTAACTTCCCAGCTTTGAGCAAACTTCATCGACTTAATATCACGGCCAAAAGAATGACCGGCATCATTTCTTAATTTCCTAAGTTTCTCTAGGTCTGAAATTCTATTTTCAAATGAACAGGTACCAAAGAACTTTTTATATGCTGAAATTCTTGCTTGCCAATCACCTCGAGTCAATGATTCGGTATAGCTGAATAAATCATATTCTGAATTATGTTTTAAAAAACTTGCACCATCAATTTTGGGGCCTCCACCAAAGATTAATGAAGGTGTAGATTCAAATGCAGCTGCTGATATTTGAGCAATATATGTTTCAAGGTATCCTGCAATACCGATTACAGCAGCCATTCTTGTCCAATCATCAAAACCAGAATACCATTGCGCCCAATCTTTTAAGGGTCTTTCATTCCTGATTTCAGAAAGTTTTGGATTAAAGTGAGAGTTCACTGTATCAGCCGGGTTTAATTTACTTGTTGATGCAAAAGAGTGACCAGAGGATACTTTATGAGACCAGTAAATATCATTAAAATGTGTGTGGTGTCGTTTGAACAATCTATATGCAAGTGATCTTTCTTCAATAAGTTTATATCGTTCGAATGGCATAATTCTTCTTATTATGATTGATGGGAGAAATTATCGGATACGCATAACGTCGCCATAAAACGCGCGAGGCACGAGCGTCGTCTTTGATGGCTTGGTTAGGCTTTTGTATGCCAAACTTTGTAAGCAATATTGTCTTTTTTTTCGTTCTTTACCGAGTACATCAACTTATCTGCAATTTCCATCGCCTCTTTTATATCCCCTGGAATGTTCTCAAATGTAACCAAGCCAACACTAAAGCTCACGGGCCATTTGTTTTTTCTCATTCTATCTTTCAGTAACTTTTTTGCTTTAAGAAATGCAGACTTCGCTTCTTCTTGCTTTGTTTCAGGTAGCAAACAAGCATATTCGTCACCACCTAATCTCGCCACGATATCCGTAGCTCTTAGCGACAATACCAAACAGTTTGCAACCTCTATCAGTAGTTTATCACCTACGGAATGACCGAGTGAATCATTTATCCCCTTAAAATTATCTATATCTAAATAGACCAATGAAAACACATGGTCATACCTCTGAGAACGAAGCAACTCATTCGCAAGCTCTACATAAAAACTTCTGACGCTGTGAGCTCCTGTCAAAGAGTCTGTATCCGCTGCCTCCGTTTCGACTCGATATACATTCCTGAAATTCGTAGTCATAATTGCTACTCCCGAAAATACGAGTGCATATGGAACTGAAAATAGTAGTAATTCTGACATTGGTACTGAAAACTGAGAAAAATAATCTTCAGTAACGACCAAAACAATTACAGAAAGAAGAGCCAGCGAAATACCAGCTTTCTTTGACCCATACCAGCTGACGAGTAGAACTGAAAATATATAGAACAGCCCAACATCTATAGTTTCACCTATTACAATGTGTGCAATGCTTATAGCCAATATCACAAGCAGTGCTAGTAATAATATGGATTTTGGTGCACGTTTATCCAAAATACTGAAGATAGTTTTCACTGCCTTATATATCCTTACTATCGAAGTAATATAAAAATTCTCGCTGGAGCCTAACGATCATAGTTCATGA